>DONH01000448.1:0-4984 GCA_003509235.1 Planctomycetaceae bacterium | reverse complement strand
GGTGGCAGAGCGGTTGAATGCCCCGGTCTTGAAAACCGGCAGACGTGAAAGCGTCTCGTGGGTTCAAATCCCACCCCGTCCGCCTTTTTCAACAGGTAATGAACTCTTCCGATGCACGAGTGCCCTCGATTTATCCAGAAGGCAAGTTATCTGCAATAAAAGTTCTCAATGAGGATTTGCTGACAAATCTGTTTTGTGGCTTATGCAGATGCATCGAATAGACGCTCATGTAATTTCCAAACAACCTTCTCAAGAAAAATTCTATGACGTTGATACGCCACAAGTCCCATATTGTTTTATCTCTATTGACACTTTTCGTTGGTGGCTTTTCCATTGCTTTCTTGAGAGGTGCGGAGCAAGCGGGTTCGAGGCCTAACTTTCTTTTCATAATTGCTGATGATTGTACATTTCGTGACATCGGTTGTTATGGAGGTCAGGCAATCACTCCCAATATTGATTCTCTAGCCCAACAAGGTATGCGGTTTACACAGTGTTTCCAGCAAGCACCAATGTGTTCACCCACACGACATGCGATCTACACAGGCATCTATCCTGTAAAAAGTGGTGCCTACCCGAATCACACGTTTGTCAAAGACGGTACGAAGAGTATTGCTCACTACTTGGAGCCTTTTGGCTATCGAGTCCATCTTAGTGGCAAGACACATATCAATCCCAAGAGTTCCTTTCCCTTTGAATATTCAGGAAAAAAGAACCCTGATTTCAAAGCGATCGATCAATTGTTGACCGAATCGACGCGTGACGGGACACCGTTTTGCCTTTTTGCATGTTCCAACGAGCCTCATGGGCCATGGAATAAAGGCGATGCGTCACAATACGATTCATCAACCATTACATTGCCACCCTACTTCGTGGATACCAAAGAAACTCGTGAGAATATGGTTAACTACCTCGCTGAGGTCACCTATTTCGACGGACAGGTAGGTGAATTGCTTACGTTGTTGGACAAGCATGGAATCGCAGAAAACACCATGGTTGTGGTAGTGAGTGAGCAGGGGTCAAGTTTTCCATTCGGTAAATGGACCTGCTATGACACTGGCTTGCAGAGTGCTTGTATTGTCCGATGGCCCGGTAAGGTGAAGGCTGGTTCAGTTACAGATGCCATGGTTGAGTATGTCGATATTGCACCAACCTTCATCGATGCGGCGGGAGGAAGTCGAGAGGCTGCTATCGATGGTATGAGCTTTGTTCCCGTGCTAATTGGTGAAACGGATGGTCACAAGCGTTTTGTGTTTGGTGAAATGACGACCCGAGGAATAAATAAAGGGTCTCCTTACTTTGGTATCCGTTCGATACGGTCAGAAAAATACAAATACATCGTGAATTTCACGCCGGGCGTTACCTTCCAAAATGCGTGCACAAACTCAACAATCTTTAAATCCTGGCGTCAAAAAGCATCCGATGGTGATGCCACTGCCGCCGAAAAAATAAATCGGTACGAGAATCGACCTGCGGAAGAGTTCTATGCAATTCAGGAAGATCCGTATGAGTGGCATAATCTTGCGAATGATCCCCAATGTGCAGAGCACAAGGCCGAGTTAAAGCAGGAATTATCTCGTTGGATGGAGAATTGTGGTGACAGGGGTCAGCAGACAGAACTCGAAGCTTTGGAGCATCAGGAGCGAGCTAGAAAGTCAGACAAAAATCGCAAAAAATAAGAAAGTGAAACGGGTGTCGTTTCTTGGGAGCAATGAGAAGTGCCTGTTTTGATGCTGCCTATGTTTTTAGGACAAGAGGAAACTGCGTTGAGGCAGGGGCAACTTGTTTCATACTTAAACAAGAGTTCCGAAGACATAATCTCTTGCTTTAGCAAAGTCTGACTCAAAAGCTTCCCCGACCTTGTATGAATCTGCGGCTGTTCTCATCCAGCTATCTAGTGATCGCCCATTGCTTAAACCAGTGTCAAGGTACTGTTGAAGAGCACCAAGCGGATTGTCTACGTGTTCTAAGGCAAGATCGGGATTTGTCGCGAGGTAGACGAAGGCAAGATCAACGGCACGGTCATAATAGGTTGATGCGTTTGGTGCATGGGTGTCTGCCCATAAGTCAATGTTTACAAGTGCAGTAGGATTATAAATGATCGCTGGATTATCCTCGAGATATCTCAAGGCATCTACGTTACCAGCGATATCCCCAACCGTAATGTTCTGATGGAGTGACGATGAAATCTCCGAAAGCGTCGTATTCTGACTAGCAGTGCTCGTCGGTGTTGCAGAAAGGACCATTATGCCAATTTGTGAATCTTGCCGAATGATGTCGATGTCGAGCGCGAATTGCTGGCTCGTTGGGAATGAAACATCGGCTGAGTAATGTGTTGTCATAACCATTCCGGGCATCGCATTACTTGACATGGCAAGTGGGTTAAACCGTGCGAGTGACAGGTTGTTCATGGTTTTGATTGATTTTCCTCGATCCATTTCTACGTCTGCGAGATTGGTAAGAGCAAAGCCTTCACCGGGGTCAAATACGCCATCACGATTGCCGGTTCCGCCATCTTTGTTCCAGCTGTCCCAGTAACTCTGAATTTGAGTTGCATTCTTGGCCAGAAAGTCTTTCGCTCCGACGGCAACACCAATATTCTCCGAAACATTCATCGGAGTGTTCAGGACCATTTCAACGGCGACACGAATATTCTCTGGATCTGTTTGAGGTGTAGTGAGTTCGTTGATCAATCCTGCTGGCAACGGAAGTTCAAGATCAATAACTTGGAACGCGAGATCGGTGATAGTGTTTTGGTTGCCTGGAGTGGAGGTGTCGGCGTCCGGGTGGATGACGTTTAATTTAGGAGCAAAAGCCGGGTTTTCAAGCAGCGCAAGCGCTCCATTTGATGTTTTTGGAAGCGGTTCACGGTTCACGTTCGTTGGTATGACTGAGTCATACACATAGGATGGATAGTAGCAGGCTTGGAGAACTTTGTTCGATGTGATATTTGCTTCACCCTCTGCAAGGTAGTCGGCATTTTTCCAGGTTGAATAGGTAATAAGGGCAGGTTCACCATTTCCATCAGGTTCCCAAAATGTGAAGTTCCAGCCGGCGATATCAAGGACGCTTTCCTGCAGGTACGCGGATGTCGGCAGGCTGTTGTATTCGGTCCACAATTTATCGACATAACCATGGTGGAGGAAGAAAATAGGATCAAGCCCA
Source organism: Planctomycetaceae bacterium (assembly GCA_003509235.1). Lineage (GTDB taxonomy): Bacteria > Planctomycetota > Planctomycetia > Pirellulales > UBA1268 > UBA1268. The sequence goes on along the minus strand of DONH01000448.1, from coordinate 1,822 downwards.
GCTGTTGGCACCCAGCCAATCAGTGAAGGTGCAATACTGGACTTCACCCCAAAAAATTGTTGGAGGTACTCAGATTTGTCAATAAGGTCAGTAATCGCTGATGGATCTGTCTGATGCTTGTCAACAATAAAGTCATAGACGTTGGTATAGTTACCTCCTGCGATTGCATTTGTGAGCTCAGGACCTGCATTTGATGGAATGGTGTGGCTGCTCCAGAGATTCAAGACATTATCTTCCCGAGCAAGATCTACCATTTCGATCCAATTTGAGATACGAGGTAGAGCCTCGTCAGACATTCCACCGATGACATCATGAGCTACGGCGTGAGGAGAAAGCTCAGCCAGAGAATTGAATTGTGTAAATAAAGTTTGTGCTTGCTGAAGAGCAACGCTCTGATTGAAGTATGCGGAGACGTCTATGCCTTCCTCAAAATTATTTCCAGGAACTGGAACAATCCCGAGGTCCCCATCAGGCATGCGTGTTTCACTTAGCGGCACACCGGCATTAATGTCAGCCCCACGAATGTCCGTGTAGAGCGCATTTGGTCGTTCGTTATAAGACGGATCGCGAAATCCTTGGGGAAGAGCACTCGATTCAGGAGTGCGATAGTCCCAGTAGGGGAGTGCCCAGGTTTCAACATTTGCGTTAGCAAGTTCGGTGGCAAATAGAGAGTCATTTTTTGCCTTTTCATTAATAAGTATCTGTCGGACTACCTTTTCAAAAGATTGAATATAGAGGCGATGCCATGCAATGAATACAACGCTAAAGTTTGGCGTCGGTGTGCTGGGGTCTGTTCCCTGGGCATCGGACCACAGTTTAACCCAATGGTTGCAGTTATTCAGAACAACTTCCCAGGAAGAAAATGCCTGGTCTGCTTCTTCCACGGTCAAGAAGCCCTCGTCAATCATTCCCTGTTTAAGTTGCAGGACAGTTGTCCAGAAAGTTCCATGAATGCCTGCCTGAACACTCCAACTGAAGGGGTGGCTGTTCGGAAGATCTTTCATGACGTCGACAGCAATACGGTAAAGATCGATGGCAGCTTCTCCCGCTTCAGTATGCGCGCCGTGTCGAACGACGGTTGGATCACCTTGCTCGAGTGAGACGTTCCGAAAGGCCTGCACATATCCAGAAAACGTTAGCAGTGATTGTGATGCCGTAGTTTCTAGACCACGGCCATGGCTATTCGAAGCTGTTACAGTAAAGGTGTAGTTACCGCTTTCGAGTTGGGAGAAATCAATTGCTGTATCTGTCGTGATGGTGATATTTGTAGTGCTACCATTGTGAGTTGTCACCGAGTAGCGCGATGGTGCTTCACCTGAAGTTGGCGGATTCCATGAAACGGTGAGTTCACCATCGGCATAAGAGGCGACGCGTAGATCTTCAACGGCACCCGGTAGCAATGCAGGGTTTGGTGGTGGGGTGAAGCTGCCGTCATCCCAGCCAATAACTTCAAAGAAACTCTGGGATTGGTTGCTTACTGAACTCGGTTTCCATCGCAGCTGGTCACCGCTTTGAATTAATCTGTTTTGAAGGAGTTGCAGAAGGTGCCTTGGGTTACTTGTTGTTGGTGGAGTCGATACATCGTGCCAGCTTGAAGTACCTTGGTTCCATTTTTCAACAACTGAGCCATTTGGTACCTGCGTAATGACAAAACTGTTTGTCTGTTGGCCAACCAGTTCTGATTTTGTAAATGTAATCGGATTCGGGCCAATAGAGTTATCGATCCGAATGACCATTGCCTGTTCTAGCTGCGGCCGTGTGACACCATGACCATCGAGGGCGAGCCGTGGTTCAAGAATCTCCAGGTCAATTCCGTTGTATG
>DONH01000405.1 GCA_003509235.1 Planctomycetaceae bacterium | reverse complement strand
CCCACATAGCAAATCCGTCATGATGCATTGCAACTGGACCAGCAAACTTTGCTCCTGCAAGAAAGAAGAGATCCGCCCACTCCTCAGCATTGAACGATTGTGCCGTGAATAATGGAAACAAATCGTGGTACTCGAACGTCTTTGGCTGCCCATACATACGAATATGAAATTCATGTTCACGATATGTCTGAAACCCAATACCTTTCGTGGCAGCCTTTTTTAGCTTTGGCTTCTTACCGCTGATATGACCGTACATCGTCCGTGGATAATGTTCGTTCCCAAAAGCCGGCACGGCATAAGGGCCCCAATGGAAATAAATGCCAAACTTTGCGTCACGAAACCATTTTGGGGCTTGTTGATGCCGAGAAAGTGAATCCCACTGTGGCTCATACTCTTCTGCGTGCAGAAAAAATCCATTTTGCACACAACCTATCGCAATGACCCATCCAACAAAGAACGATCGCATAACTATCATCTGCGCACTCCTTTGGTGAGGACATACATTTTATTTCTGCTCAAGTTGAATCTTGAGGCAATGGGCAAAATCGGTTGGCTTTTCTGCTGGAAAAGTTACACGGAGCCCATCAGGATGCCGTTCCCAAACTAAGTCACCTGTATGACCAAGCATTTCCACCGATTGAATCTCACCAATCCGACTGTTGCCGGGAGCTAGAAGAGTAAGTTCAACATGCTGTTTATTCTTAGGGGGCCACTTCAGCACAAAGGCGTAGAGATAATTACCCTTTAATGTGTAACGCACGTCTTTGTAGGTAAAAGGAGACTCTTCTATAAAATGAGGAATCTCATTTACTTTGCCCTCACCAAAATAGTGCCATGGACGAGTACCATAAATTCCCTCGCCATTCACATCTAACCACCCGCCTATATCCTCAAGAATTTGTGTGGCTGTTTTATCAAGCGTTCCATCAGCACGGATTGGGATGTTTAACAACAAGTTTCCATTTTTACTAACGATATCAACAAATTTATCTATCTGGAGATCGGATGTGGTGTAGGGCTTGTTCGCGTTATAGCCCCACGACCCGATCGAGTCATCGGTTTGCCAAGGTTCTGGAAGGATGTGACCTGCCTTCCCTCGCTCGTAATCGAGCGTCGTCATGCCATCCGCGTAGAGCCCTTGCCACGGGCGTTCTTTGACACACATCACACCTTCTGGACGTACATTATAAAAATGCGCGATGACATCCATTCCCGTCTGCCCATTATCATCGCCACGGAAGGGGACAGCACAATCAAAATACAGATGATCGGGCTGATAGTCATCAATGAGTTGTTCCAGTCGTTTCTTCCAGTGCTCACGCCACGCCTTCGGTGCATTCAGCGGAGCTCGTGGATGCGTACTCTGCCCATCGTTTGGTGGATAAAGGCCCTTTCCTGTACCTTGCCCACCGTCGTATGCGATGCCTTTTTTTGGTCCCTCTGTATCGGCCTGATTTGCAACGTTCAACCAGCTATAACTCCGTGACAAATGCGTGGTCACACCAAATCGCAGACCCGCTTTCAGTGTGGCATCTCGCCAGGCACCGATAATGTCTCGTTTCGGTCCCATTGCAACAGCGTTCCATTCGTGGTGTGTTGAGTCCCACAGATCAAAGTTGTCATGATGGACAGCACATGGTGAAAAGTATTTTGCACCGGCACGTTTGAAGAGAGCCAGCAACGCGTCAGGGTCAAAGTTTTCTGCCTTCCATAGTGGAATAAAGTCCTTATAGCCAAATTCCGAAGGATGCCCAAAGTGCTCAAGATGATACGCATAGTCTTCACCACCCTCTTCATAGAGTTTGCGTGCGTACCACTCACCGCGCTCTACAACAGAATAGGCTCCCCAGTGCAGATAAATACCAAACTTTGCATCTCGGAACCATTCTGGGCACTGATACTGTTGCAGTGACTCCACCGTGGGTTTGTATTGCTCAGCTACGTACCCCAAGGATGCGGCAAGAAAGCAGACCATGCCTACAATACTTTGTATCAACTTCTTCGGTTCGGGTACCATTCTATTGCCTCCAGCTAGTCATTCTTTAAATGGGGTTTGATATTTGTGAGTTTAAATGTGAAGACGTGCTCACAAGGCAAGTCGTGAATTCCAATATTTGTAAGATCAATCTCAATCGTATTATCTACACCTCGCCACGGCAGTTTTTTTTCTGAACCAAGAAGTGACACATCAGTGGCATCGGACGGATTAACATCTCGAATGATTAATGTTTCGCCAACTGGCCAACCTGGGCTCAGTGCGTACACCGTATTTCCTTTGCTGGTAAACATTGCTTCCCGTGATGCATTGCCAGGCTTTGGGCGAATAGTCGACTCGGTGAGTGCGTTCCCGGTGTGATGATCTTCCTTTGTAAACTCAGGCCTGGCTCCAGCACTCCACTGCGCATCTTTAATCCAGCGCCGGCTTCCGTAGATAGCTTCGCCATTTACATCAAGCCATGACCCAATTTCTGCTAGCCGTTCCTCCATGATGACAGGGATTCTTCCGTCGTGTGTCGGACCAACATCAAGTAATAGGTTTCCGCCTCGTGATACAGTATCAACGAGCATCAAAATGAGGTGTTCTGCCGTATTGTACTCCTCGAGGGATTCCTCTCGATTAAAGCCAAAAGACATCCCTATGCCGCGGTTCTCTTCCCAGAGGACCTCGGGGTCGTCAAAGCCTGCACCATATTCAGTCGTAAAATATCCACCGTGTTTTCCACGTACCTTGCCCCAGCGATCATTGATCACGACCTCATCTTTATTTGGTGCGTTGTTATAAAGCCAGGCGAGAAGTGGTCGCGTCTCCCATTTATCGTCATCCATCCACCAGTCGCCGTCAGAAAAAATTAACGCCGGCTGGTACCTTTCGACCAGTTCTTTGAACTGCGGATACATAACTTCGTGGATGTATTTTTTCCGTCCTGCTGCACCTTCGGCACTTTCCTCTTTCTTTCCAGCGTACGGATGTTCTGCTTCCGGCCAGTATGGATTGAACCAATCCCAAATCGAATAGTAGAGACCCATCTTGAGTCCTTCGGCTCTTACTGATTGTGTGAGCTCACCTACAAGGTCACGATGCGGCCCAGACTCCACACTGTTCCAGGCGGTTCCAAAACTTTGTGACGCCTCAGCGCTTGGCCAAAGACAATAGCCGTCATGGTGTTTCGAGGTTAGCACGACATAGCGGGCCCCACTCCCACTAAATATTTCCGCCCACTGCTTTGGATTGAAAAGCTCACATGTAAACAGCGGTCGGAAATCTTCGTAGGCGAATTCCTTCCCGTACACCCGTGCATGAAATTCCTTCACCGCCTCTGAACGGGCGACAGCTGCAGCATGCTTTCGTGGCAAACCATCTTTCGCATGCCAATACCACTCAGCGTAGGTACCCTTCGGCGACCATGCCGGTACAGAGTAGAGCCCCCAGTGAATAAAAATTCCAAATTTGGCATCTTGAAACCAGGCGGGCGTGGGTCTCGAATCGAGAGACTCCCACGTTGCCTCATACTCCGTGCCACCCGATGCTTCAGCATGCACTCTTGCGGCACCATGTGCGATATAGAAAATCGTTACTGCCACAACCATGAGAACACAAAAGCCATGTACACGTCGACACACACCCTGCGTCCAGCGATCAGGCTGATTTTCATTCACATTCATTCATTACCCCCTTGGCACTGTGGGTCCTCATTATTACTGCATACCTCGTCCAATGTAGGTGCCCATGCCAACCACTCAACAGCACCCCCCAAATGTACCCACAAGATGCGTTAATCACATCGATGTGAGAGGTTCTTTCTGCCAAATCGGCGAGATCATAACCCCGACTGTTCCGGCACTATAACTTTTTTCTAGCATACACAAGAGGCTCCCTGAGCTCCCGTCCTCAACACAAAGGTACGTCAACGACGAGGGCGATAAACATGCTTTCTTATTTGGTTGAAAACGCTTTGCATCTACCTTCGATTTTTGGTGTGCACTCAATTCATTTGACTCCTGCAGCAAACAATCTGCTGGCGCTCGCACTCTGCGGATATATTTTTTTTCTTTTTGTAATTAGCGTCTTTGCCAGTCGCCGAGTTGAGACGGAGGCCGACTATCTTGTTGCGGGCCGCCGACTTCCACTGTTCCTCGCTTGGGGAACCCTTATCGCGACATGGTTTGGTGCCGCCACAATGTTCGCTGCCGCAGCGGCCGTGCGCGAAGAAGGTCTTCTGGGTGTTGTGCTCGACCCTTTCGCCTGTGCTGGCACACTGATTCTTGCAGGAGTCTTTTTTGCTCGTCCATTGTGGAACAGAAATATCTTCACGATGGCGGACTTCTATCGCCAAACGTATGGGACGGCGGCCGAGTTTACTGGCGGTCTTATACAGGTACCGAGTTATTTTGCGTGGATCGCCTTGCAATATTCTGCACTTGCCGGACTTCTTGAACTGTACTTTGCAATTCCTTTTCAGGTGGGACTTTTAATCGTCGCCTTCATAACACTGGCGTACACACTCATTGGCGGCATGTGGTCCGTCACATTAACAGACAGTTTTCAAATTCTTGTAGCCATTGCCGGCCTTATCATCCTTACATCCGCAGCACTCTCAGACCCACTCCTTGGAAATGGCAATCCCTTCCTTGGCATGTCTGTTCTGTATGACAAACTTTGTACCAATCATCCCCAGCATTTGCTTTTATGGCCTGACTATACCACTGCTGAATCATCGACGGCATATCTCACTGCGGTTTTGAATGTGCTTGCTGCGTGGGCGACAGGACTCTTTGGAAACATCCCTGGACAAGATCTTCAACAGCGTGTGTTTGCCGCTAAGAACGCAAATACGGCATCGCATGCCTGCATTCTCGCTGGCCTGCTCTATCTAGTTTTCGGCAGCCTTCCTTTACTGCTGGGCTTTGCCTCATTGGTAACGCATCCCGGAGGAACACTGGACCCGGTTGCTTTTCTCGCGAATGCCTATCTGTCTCCGGCCATGCTCATTGTGTTTGTTATTGCTGTTGTTTCAATGATCATCTCAACGGCGACCAGTGCTGTGCTAGCACCCGCAACCATTCTTGGACACAACCTCCTCGTGCGAATTCCCTATCTCAAGAACAAGCGAGGCATATTACGTGACCGTCTAAGTGTGGTGCTCGTGTCGATTGGAGGCGTCTGTGTTGCAATGCTTGGGGAATCTCTTATGAGCCTATTGGACATTGCTCTTTCCATTCAACTTTCTGCTCTATTTGTGCCCGTTGTATTTGGTATTTATGGCCGACCACGGAATCAACTCTGCTGCGTTCTGGCCATGCTCTTTGGTTTTTTTGTATGGTCTGTCACATACGGGATCGAGCTGTGGAATCCAACACACCATAGTTTTTTCTCAAGAATGATGTTGATTCCTTCAGATTTCTATGGTCTTTCTGCCAGTATCTTTGGCTGCTGGCTAGGATTAAAAATCGGGTCGACAAGATAAAAGGCAGAAGTCGTGAGCCCATTGGATTCTCCATGACCGTACTGCCAATTGAAAATCCCAAAGGGCGTGCCTGAGATACGTGCCGATTTTAACGCAAGCAAACGCTTCCCGATGAATATGACTGGGGGCAATGTCGCCGTTTGCCGCCAATACTCCCGGATGTAGTTTATGATAAGCTAGTGATCTCAGGTCTCTGGCCATCGACCAAGGCCGGAGATTAGTGCGCAGAATGAGAGAGATCTGCACCAGATGGTGCCGCCAATCCTCACACGTAAATAGACTCACCTCTTCATGGATTTCCTCGACTGGCAAGGATTCGTTGTTATGGTCCTTCGACTAACACTTACCGCCGTAGTTGTTACAATCATCACCGGTTGCATGCCAGAACAAAGCAAAAGTGTGCAACAAGAACAACAGAACTCTGGACAGATAAAGAATCCTCGGACCAGTCAAGACGAGAATGTTGAAGAACTCTATCTGCCAGGCCAAGACTAGAGTCATCCTTTAGAAGAAGAAAACCTCCTCTCCACATACTCATTGACCCTCGATTGATTGAGAGCATCCAATTTGGCTTCACGCCTGCATCGAGAAGAACGCCTTGAAACCAATCATTTTTGCGGATGTTTAGCCGAGAGAAGCTGTCCTGGTCGAGGACAAAGGCCATTTTGTTAAATTGTCCACTAGCAGTGACATACATTCTAACATCCCATATGGCCCTCTATTTGCTTGGTTCAAGATATGTCACCCAGAGCTCACCGTATAATTGTCTGTAATAACTACTTATCACTGGCTATAGTATAGAAAACACGTTCCCTGACGACGTGACCTCGCCTGCAAAGAATTCGTCACCAGATCGGACCAGCACAAATCACAAGGTTACCATGAGAAAAGCTTTTACCCTAATTGAACTATTAGTTGTTATTGCCATTATTGGTGTCCTTGTAGGGCTCCTTTTACCAGCAGTTCAACAGGCACGCGAGGCAGCTCGCCGACTCAGTTGTCAGAACAAATTCAAACAGACGGCACTTGCCTATGCCAATCAGGCGTCAGCCAACAACAACGAATTTGCTCCTCGCATGATTCAGGATCCAAATAAAAGCTGTGGGTGGGGGCCTTTCCTCTTGCCATTTATTGAACGAAATAATCTTTACGAACGGTACTCTTTTGATGCACCGTTTTCATATGACAACCCTGCTTATGGAATTGAAAATCAAACTATCTCAAACACCCGTATTGATGACTTTCTTTGTCCCTCGAGCCCTGATCCTACTGGTCCATATACATACACCCTGCCTTCGTATGGCGTCACGTGGACCGCTTACGTCGCCGACATATCTCCCGTCGCACGAGTCACTGAAGAACTTATGCAGTATCTGGGTAAAACAACCACAGAAGCTCAGCGAGCAGGGTGTCTCGAGGCTGATGACACCACAAGCTATGCAGAGATTGTTGACGGCACCTCTAATACCGCTCTTTTGGTCGAGATTGCAGGCAAAGACAAAGTATGGCAGAACGGCACAAACACTGGAAATCAGCTTCTTGGGACGACCGGCGGACTTGGCGGCTGGGCCGATGCAACAACCAGTGGAACGAAGTTTCTCGGCAGTACGCCAGACGGCACCACCGGGCCAGGTGCATGTGGCGTAAACTGTAGCAACGACTTTGGTCTTTATTCGTTTCACCCTGGTGGAGCCAACGTAGCCTTTGTTGATGGTTCGGTACGATTTATCAACCAAACAATCAACATTGAAACACTTATAGCATTTATTACCCGAGATGGTGGCGATTGAGCCGAACGAGCTAAGACAAAGCACAAATCACTCACTGCAACCTGCGGAGTTATAATTGTTTAGAGTATCTTTGTTCCTCACACTGGCCGCCATCATTGGGTGTTCAAGAACAGAATTTCCAAACGCAACCTACCCGGTCAGCGGGAGAGTTCAGACAGCTGATGGAGAGCCAGCGAGTTATGTTCGCGTGACACTGCATTCATCAAAGCTTGTCTCCGAGGGTGATCCATTCAGACCTTCCGCAATGACAGACGACGATGGTAATTTTCGGCTGACCACGTACGAAACAGACGATGGGGCTCCTAAGGGTAACTACGCGGTCACATTTCGATGGGCTAAGCCGCAAAAGACATTGTTCGACCCAATACCGAAGGACAGGTTACGCAATCGCTTCGCGTTACCAACGGAGAAATCCCTGAGATGCACAATCATCGAGGCAGAATCACAAAATCTTGGTACTTTCGAGATTGATACGACCAAACTGACCATTAAACGCGTACAGCCATAGCACATTATGCAAGCCTAAACAGCGTCATCGACAATGAATTGTTCAGGGTGGCAGGTTTCACGAGTCCAATAAAACCCCGGCTTTTGTAAATTATTTACGGCGGATACAGCGGGTGATAACCCGGTTGCGAACTCAATGAAGCGATATGCATATATCAGTGCGTTACTATTGCTGAAGCTGCTGGCAGCTGGACAGACTTTTCTAATCGCAGATGAATCCGTTTCCGCTTTCGTTCGTCCAAAAGACACGCCTGGTTTGATAATTTTTAGTGCAGACTTCGAAGAAACAGAACTGGGGCTCTACACAAAAGAACAACTCAATCAAGACTGGCACAATCCAAGTTGGTCAGACGGCATTGAAGAACATCGGGTTTGGGTGGTACAACCCGATCCGGGAACAACGTCACTCACTGTAAAATTTCCCGCCCATACCTTCGGATCCGAAAAAAATGGGGCCGTATGGCGACTCAAATTCGATAAACCTTACAGTGCCGTGGAAGTGCGGTATGACGTTATGTTCGGAAGGGGGTTCGACTTTGCACGAGGAGGCAAACTGCCTGGGCTTTTTGGGGGCAAAGGTAATACAGGCGGTGACAGACCGGATGGCAAGGATGGCTTTTCAGCTCGCATGATGTGGCGAGACAATGGACGGGCTGTACAGTATCTGTATTACCCTGATCAGCCGGATCGTTATGGACAC
>DONH01000202.1 GCA_003509235.1 Planctomycetaceae bacterium | reverse complement strand
ATGAAGAGCTAAACTCAAACCTCAATGTCTCGAAGGTTTCGATTATCGGCGTCGGCATGCGTAACCACTCCGGAGTCGCTTCACACGCATTCCGAGCGCTTGCCGATGAGAATATCAATATCCTGATGATCAGCACGTCCGAGATCAAGGTCACATGCCTGATCGACGACAAATACACCGAATTAGCGGTGCGCACTCTTCACAAAGCCTTCCATCTTGATGAAGGCGAACCATTAGAGACATTATGAGAAAAGTAAGCATATATGACACGACGTTGCGAGATGGTGCCCAGGCCGAAGAACTGAACCTGACTACCGAAGACAAGATCAGAATCGCCCACAAGCTGGACGAACTGGGCATCCATTATATTGAAGCCGGCTGGCCCGGCTCCAATCCAACGGACAAGCGTTTTTTTGAGGATATTAAGAAGCACACCTTCGAAAACGCAAAACTGGCTGCTTTTGGCTCCACACACTTTGCCAAAAAGACGCCTGAAAACGATCCCAATCTTGCAGCTCTTCTGGAAGCTGAAACTCCGGTTATCACCATTTTCGGAAAAAGCTGGGACCTGCACGCAACCATTGCTCTCGGAGTTCCCCTGGAACGCAACCTGGAACTCATAGGTAACAGTGTCCGGTACATCAAGGAACGCACCGATGAAGTGTTCTTTGATGCCGAACATTTTTTCGATGGTTATATCAACAATGCAGACTACGCATTGGAAGTACTCAGGACAGCCTATGAAGCTGGCGCCGACAAGCTGATTCTTTGCGACACCAATGGCGGCACCATGCCGCACCGGCTGTCTGAGATCATCGAAGCGGTCAAGGAGACTCTTCCTGATGCCGAATTCGGGATTCACACGCACAATGATTCCGAACTTGCTGTCGCCAATGCGGTTGAAGCCGTGAGAATGGGAGCCAGTCAGGTTCAGGGGACAATCAATGGCTACGGGGAACGGTGCGGCAATGCCAATCTCTGCTCCGTTATCCCCAACCTTGAATTGAAGATGGATATTGAAACCATCGGTCGCGAAAACCTGAAACGACTCCTGGTCACTTCACACTTTGTAAGTGAAACAGCAAACCTTCGCCCCTTCATGCGACAGCCTTACGTTGGCGCATCCGCATTTGCGCATAAGGGGGGCATTCATGTTTCCGCGATTCTCAAGGATTCAAAGACCTATGAGCATATTACCCCCGAATCTGTAGGTAATGAGCAGCGCGTACTGCTGTCTGATCAGGCGGGTAAATCGAACATCCTCTTCAAAGCCAAAGAACTGGGCTATGAGTTGGGGAAAGATGATCCGACAGTTGACCGACTTCTCAAGGAGCTTAAGCTTAAAGAAAGCATGGGGTATGAATACTCTGTTGCCGATGCTTCTTTTGAATTGATTCTTCAGCAGGCAATGGGCAAGGAGTTGAACTACTTCAGTTTCAAGAACTTCTTTGTCGTGGACGCCAAGCGAGAAGAAGACCCGGAACCGTTCACAGAAGCCACAGTTATCCTCGACGTGAAGGGACAACAGGAACACACGGCCGCAACCGGCATGGGACCTGTTAACGCCCTGGACAGAGCGCTCAGAAAAGGATTGGAGCGTTTCTACCCCAAACTCAAAGAAGTACGACTGTTGGACTTCAAGGTTCGAGTTCTTTCCGGTGCCGTGAGAGACACTGGTGGAACAGCATCATTTGTTCGCGTCCTCATTGAAACGGGAGACAAAAACGAGCGATGGACCACAATGGGAGTTTCGCACAACATTATCGAAGCAAGTTGGCAGGCGGTCGTTGATGCGATCAACTACAAGTTGTTCCGTGACGATGTCCGAGCTTCTCAATAGCATTAGCAGGCTTTCCACAGTATCACACAAAAGGCGGACCCGTTTAGGGTTCGCCTTTTTCATAAAATCTGACTAATCAAATCATCACTTGAAACTGTGGGCAACTCTCCCCTCCCCAACTCCTCTACTTTATTTCTTCAATAGGCCCGCTATCTAGAAGGCATAGTTGGATGTGAAATCCTTCGCTCTTTGACAATCACATAAATACCAGTATATATTGAAAAATCACTCTCTACCTTTTGTTTCTTGAATCAATTCAGAATACGGAGTGTTGTTTTATTGAGGTTTTCATTGGTTCTTTACCAAAAATCTAACAGGATATGTATGAGTAAAAGGTTTTTATTGGTTGTTGTCCTAAGTGTACTTCTCTTAACTGCGCCCGCCTCTGCAAAAAGTTCCTTCTCCCATGTCGCTGCTTTTGGCGACAGCGTTAGTGATAACGGTTTCGCTGACGGAGCAGGCTTCATGCCTTACACAAATGGGTTGGTCTGGGTGGAATACCTGGCTAATTCCCTGCCTGGCGGTCCGGTATCAGTCAAAAGTTACGCTTGGGGCGGAGCCATGACTAACCAGGCCAACTGGGACAAGATTGAATGGAGTGGACTGCTGTGGCAAATTGAGCAGTACAAAAAAGAGGTTGGCGAAAGTGACATTTCAGACGTTCTCCATACAATCTATTGTGGAGGTAATGATTTTTGGGGCAAGAAGAAGGATGGCGCTTTCAGTGCACAAAATATAGTCACAGCCATGGAAGAACTCACCAAAATGGGCGCTCGACACATTCTTGTTGCCAACCAGTATACGGCGGTCATCTCCCCCGGGTATATGAAGGGTGACTATGCGAGCTATCGTGCACCTCTGACTCAGTTTAAAAAGAGCGTGAATACAAACTTGAAAAAACTGGTTCTCACCAACGAAGACAGTTTCAGCCAAAGACACGCTGAAGTAAATGTTTACTACATCAACTCAGATGATCTTTTTGACAAAATCGCCAAAGACGAAAAAGGCTACGTCTTTACAAACAAGACGGAAAAATGGCTTGGAACCAAGGAATTCCCAACTCCAGGTAAATACCTCTGGTGGGACGAGTGGCACCTCATGACTCGCGCTCATCAGTTGTTTGGGGATTTCGCATTGAAGACGATAAAAAGCAGTTCACAAATAGTGCAATAGTTTCAAGTCTACATGTAGATATGCCACAGGGTATGCCAAGAGATGGCATACCCTGTTTTTATTAAGTACCAACAGTGAAGCTACGGATTTCTGCCAAACAATCTCCATAAACAAAATTTATTAACATCCAAAGAACAATGAAGCATGAAAAATCCCCTCGCCTGCAATGCAAACAAGGGGATATCGCATACTTCATATACACCAAAGCACCGTTAATATAGGCGTTTCAGGACTGAACACTTAGCAGATATTACAGCATACCTGCGACTTTCTTGGTCAAGCGAAGCAACTGGTTGGTGAATCCGGCTTCGTTGTCGTACCAAATGATAAGCTTAAGCTGAGTGTCACCCATGACGCGAGTCAAGGAGCTGTCAACCACACCGCCAAAAGTGGAACCCATGAAATCGACGGAAACCAGAGGCTCTTCGGTGTAGCCCATGGAGTCGTTGGCAGCGGCCTTCAGGGTCGCATTGACCTCTTCTGCCGTGACCGGCTTTTCCAGCTCGCAAACCAAGTCCACGAGGGAAACGTTGGGGGTCGGGACTCGGATAGCCATGCCATCCAGAACTCCGTTCAATTCAGGAATGACCAGGCCAACGGCCTTCGCAGCACCAGTCGTGGTCGGCACCATATTGACAGCGCAAGCACGAGCACGACGCATGTCCTTATGG
>DONH01000125.1:6801-6926 GCA_003509235.1 Planctomycetaceae bacterium | reverse complement strand
TACGTTCTGCTGGTTACAATGCGACGAACCAGTTTTTTGAGGCTCCATCCATCTTCCATGAATTCGACTGCAAGACTGTCGAGCAGCTCTGGATGAGTTGGTCGTTCACCTTTAACGCCGAAATC
>DONH01000125.1:0-6390 GCA_003509235.1 Planctomycetaceae bacterium | reverse complement strand
ACAAGCCACTTGGCAAGCATGAGTCGGTTCGCGGGACCTTCGGTCGTTCCGCCGAGCGCACCCGGCGTACCCGCATCAACCTGCCGTAAAGGGTCAGTAAAGTCACCACGGTTGAAGACAAAGGTTTCACGCGGATTCAACCTTTCTTGCATCACGAGTGTCTTTGCCTCTGGAATAGAAGCCAGCTTATTTTGCAATTGCCTGACTTTCTTTTCCATTAACTTCAAACGCACATCGGCATCGTCCTGCTGATTCTGTTGATCGACGAACGTCTCTCCACCACAGGTAGTAGGCTGTTCACTTTCATCTTGAATAACCTCATTTCCTATGTTTTCACCCTTAATCTTCTCCACATTTTTCCGAGCATCACTGAGACTTTGGCTAATGGATTTTCGTTCCGCAGCCCAAGGATCGCGGCTTAAGTTCATTGATGGGCCAATGAACTTGATTGAAGATGGCACCTTTGGATTGGATCGTTCTGCTTCTGCTTCTGTGGAATTAAAATACGCTGCGAAGCGGTAGTACTCTTCTTGAGAAAATGGGTCATATTTGTGATCGTGACATTGCGCACATTCAAGCGTGACACCCAACCACACAGCACCAGTGGTATTCACGCGGTCAAAAACCTGATTGATGCGACTCTCTTCTGGATCCGTTCCTGCTTCTACGTTGGTTGGAGCGCACCGATGGAAGCCCGTAGCAATTCGTGTTCCTTCATTTGCGTCAGGCAAAAGATCACCAGCAATTTGTGTAATTGTGAACTGGTCGAAAGGCATGTCGTTGTTCAACGCATCCACGACCCAATCCCGATACGCCCACATATTCCGCAGGTCATCCCGCTGGAATCCATGTGAGTCTGCGTAGCGGGCAAGATCGAGCCACATCCGTGCCCACCGAACGCCAAATTCTTCACTTTGGAGAAACTCATCGACAAGGCTTTCATACGCGTCATCGCGGTCGTCTGCCTCAAATGCCGCAACGACCTCTGGCCTTGGCGGTAAGCCAGTCACGTCAAATGCAAGACGTCGGATCAACTGACTTTTTTTCGCAACTGGAGCAAACTGGAGGCTTTTATCCGTATGTGCCGCCACGATCCAACCATCAATGGTCGGATCAATAATCTTTGCGTCCTGTAGGTCAACCGCCGGTGGAAACCGCCGAACCGGAGCAACATATGCCCAGTGCTTCTGCTGCGGAATCGTGTCTGGCAGTTCACCACCTTGTTGTATCCATTGACGAAGTACGATTGCTTCGTGGTCTGAAAGCCCGGGCCCCACGGGAGGCATTGCATCGTCATGCAACCGATCGAGTGTCAATCTGCGAAACAGTTCGCTTTCACTGGGCTTGCCAGAAACTACTGCAGGCCCTGAATGACCACCGGATAAAAATTCATCTCGATCATCAAAACGTAGACCGCCCTCTTGCACGTCCGGGCCATGGCATTCGAAACAATGTCGTTGAAGGACAGGTAGAACATTTTTCGTAAAGTCAACAGGCTCAGCCCCTCGGGAAACTGAAAATGCAAGCAAGAACGGGATAGACAATTGAGTGGCTTTGTGCATGATTCCACTAAAGATTGATTCTATGGGACCGGCCTTAAGCGACGGCAATTATGGCCTGTTCACCCTAAAACATTACCTGTCAATGTTGCCATACCTTTGATAGTTACACGTCATACACCCACTTCGTAGACAAAAAATACCTGATTAGTAAAAACCAAGGGCATTTTTGTACATTTGCGACCCCCCTTCTTTATAAAAGAAATCATCCAATTGTGTATTCAGTTAAATTGGAGGTGGACGCTCACTTCCTATTTTTTCTTTTTCTTCGGAACGCACGATATGGTCTCTCCCAAAAGAAGATTGCACGATGTTCTCAAATCACTTCGAAGGCTTCTCATACTTTTCATTCTGACAAATTCCTGTTGTGAAAATGCTGGGTGGGCTGTTGGGAAGAACACTGAAGAACGACCAAATATTTTATTTCTGTTCGCTGATGACTGGGGACGACATGCCTCGATTCTTTCAAAAATTGATGGAGCTGGTGGTATCAACGACGTCGTCCAAACACCAAATTTCGACAAAGTTGCTAGTCGCGGTGTAATTTTTCGCAATGCACATGTGAGTGCACCATCGTGCACACCATGTCGTAGCGCGTTACTTACAGGTAGACATTTTTGGCAAACAGGAACTGGATCAATATTACGAGGTGCTGTCTATGACAGTTCGATTCCGAGTTTTCCACCGCTCCTTCGAGAGCAAGGATACTGCGTCGGCTACTCCCATAAGGTCTGGAGTCCCGGTACTCCGGCAAATTCACCTTTCACAAAAGATGAAAGCTTTAGCAAAAACGGCGGTCGGATAAATCAATTCTCTCAAACCGTAACAAAGCTAATCAGTAAGGGAATACCTCGCGAGGCGGCGAAGATTACAATTCTCGACGAAGTCAGAGGCAACTTCCGTGACATGCTCAATAGCTGTAAGGACAACGCTCCTTTTTGCTACTGGTTCGGGCCCACGAATGTTCATCGAAAATGGATCAAAGGAAGTGGCAAAGATCTTTGGGGAATCGATCCCGATTCTCTTCGAGGGAAGATGCCTGCTTTTTTGCCTGATGTTCCGGAAGTACGACAAGACCTTGCAGATTATTTCGGTGAAATAGCTGCCTGGGATGCGGCTGTTGGTGTTTTGCTTGATGAACTCGAGAAAGCCAAACTCACTGACAACACACTTGTAGTTATCAGTGGAGATCATGGAGCACCTGGTTTTCCTCATGGAAAATGCAACCTGTATAGTTTTGGTACCGGCGTTTGTCTTTCTGTAACCGGGCCGGGTGTTGTCGGTGGACGTGTTGTTGATGACATGGTGAGCCTCATTGACCTTGCCCCCACATTTCTTGAGGCAGCACATATCAAGCCACCAAAATCAATGACTGGCAGATCACTCTGGCCACTTCTTCACTCTAAAGAATCGGGGTTTATCGACCCAACACGAGACTATGTATTTACAGGTCGTGAAAGACATGTTGAAAGTGCACGGGCTGACTTTACACCCTATCCTCAGCGAGCAATCCGTACTCATGATCATGTTTTAATTATGAACTTTCGTCCAGATCGGTGGCCACTTGGGGACCCGTATCACCTTGATGAGGGACCAGAGCCCAACCAACAGGAACTTGAAACCAATACACGGGTGACGCTGCCTGATGAAGATGCCGGTCCAACAAAAGCATGGCTTATTCAATCCCGAAAAAAAGATTCTTGGAAGATACTCTTTGAGCAGGTGTACGGAAAGCGACCGCATATCGAACTCTTTAATACCACGCAAGATCCTTCTGAAATGCACAATATTGCTGGTGAAGAACAGTCTGCTGCTGTCGAAGAAAAACTTACTAAGAGTCTTCTCAATGAGATGCGACGTACAGGTGATCCAAGACTTATCAGAGAAGGCAAGTTCTATGAAACGCCTCCTATGGCAGGCCCTTTAAAAGAAAAATCTCCTGGTTGGAAAAATCAAAAAAGAAAGCCATAAAATTATGAAAAATATTTTTATTTGTAGTGTCTTGGCTATCACTAGTTCATCTGTGTATGCAACTGACAAGCCAAACATACTTTTCATAGCCATTGATGATCAAAATGATTGGATCGGGCATCTTGGTGGCCATCCACTGGCAAAAACACCCCATCTCGATGCTCTTGCCAAGCGGGGAACGACGTTCACGAACGCACACTGTCAGGCGCCACTGTGCAATCCTTCTCGAACAAGTCTTTTGCTTGGCTTGCGACCAACCACTACAGGAATATACGGACTGAAGCCATGGTTTCGAACAGTCCCCGAATGGTCTAATCGTGTCACGCTTCCCCAACACTTTGCGAACGATGGTTATTACACCGCGGCGACCGGAAAAATTTATCATGGCTTTCGTAAGAATCCTAAGAAGAAAAGCCAAGGAAACAGCAAGCCAGATCCTGTTGAGTTCGAAGTGACTGGGTCCTTTGGTGGTGTCGGAACCAAACCACCAAAAAAACTGATTCCCGAGACTCCCATGGGAAATCATCCACTGATGGATTGGGGCGTGTGGCCGCTAGACAATGACGACACACAAAAGGGTGACTATCAAGTGGCTTCTTGGACCGTCGAACAAATTCAGAATGCACCCAAAGACCGACCATTTTTTTTGGCTGCAGGTTTTTTTCTCCCGCACGTACCGTGTTATGCCACCCAGAAATGGTTTGATCTCTATCCGGATGATGATTCAGTCTTGCCACCAATTCTTAAAGATGATCGTGCCGATACTCCAAGATTTTCTTGGTACATCCACTGGTCTCTACCAGAGCCTCGTTTAAAGTGGGTCCGTGAAAACAATGAGTGGAGAAATCTTGTACGGTCATATCTTGCGTGTACAAGTTTTGTTGATGCACAAATTGGTCGTATTGTGTCTGTGGTGGAACAGAGCGAGTTCGCGGACAACACCATCATTGTTGTGTGGGGAGATCATGGATGGCATCTTGGTGAAAAAGATATAACCGGCAAAAACACCCTATGGGATCGTGGCACAAAAGTGCCTCTGGTTTTTGCTGGGCCGGGCATCACACCGCAGCAAACATGTGGCCAGCCAGTCGAATTGTTGGACATCTACCCAACCCTGATTGATTTGACAGGGGCTCCAACTCGTTCTGATCTCGAAGGAATTAGCCTTTTGCCCCAATTAAAGGATGCCGCAACCACTCGCACTCGTCCTGCAATCACCAGCCATAACCAGGGGAACCATGGCATTCGGAGTGAACGCTGGAGATACATCCACTATGCCGATGGCAGTGAAGAACTCTATGATATGCATGCCGATCCAAATGAATGGAAAAACATTGCACATCTTCCAAAACATGCAGCAGTCATCGAGCAGCACCGCCTTTGGCTGCCAACTATCGATCGAGAACTTGTTCCCGACAGTACCGCACGAGTCCTTACATACGACAAGGCAACAGATACCGCCATCTGGGAAGGTACCACGATCAAGCGAACAGACCCAATTCCAGATTGATCACAGCGTCCTCGGAATGGCTCAAAACATTTATTCTGTATCTGCTTCGAGTGCTTGCAATAGGCGATTGACCATTGCCATATCAATACCAGATGGTTGTTGGATCAAGAGCCACCGAGCGTCGCGCTTTGCAATCTCACTTGCATTGAGTTGGCGAGCCGTAAGCATCCGCAAAAAATGGCTTCGAGCAGAATCTGGTCTAATGGCCAACATTGCATCGAGATATCGAAGCATTGATTGGGCATCTTTTTCCTGTATTGCAATTGTCAGCAGGTTGTTGAGCATCCGTGACAAGATTTCACTTGATGTAGAGGTTTCAAGATGACTGTCGTTGAGTGATTCTCCTGTTTGTTTCAAAAGTCTCCCAGCAAGATTTTCACGAGTCAGTCTCTTCCCTCGCTCAAAAACATCAATCCACTCTGAATCACCATCGGTTGCGTCAAATCGGACCAAAAAGTGGCCTGGAAAACCAATACCATGGAGTTCAACACCGAGCCGTTTAGCAAGTTCCATATAAACAACTGCTAGCGTGATCGGTATTCCTTCTCTATCGTCAAGAACCTCGTTTACATAGCTATTCGATCGATTGTAGTAATCTCCGCGGCTCCCGTGAAAACCAAGTTCTGAGAAGAGAACCTGATCCAACATTGCAAGGCGATCAGCATCATTTGCATCGACTGGCAACCTTGATTTGATTGACGCTGACAACCTCTGTAGATCTGCAAGAGAGGCTTCACAATCGATTTCCTGATTATCAAGGCGAGCAATCTGTAATGCTGCCCGAAACATGTCTATCTTTTCATCATCAACGGCTACTTCGTTAAGAAGCTTTTCTATTATTTGATGATGGTGAACCTGTGAAGCCAGCACACGCAACTGCTCAGATTGTCGTGACAGTGAATCGGCTTTCAGTTGAAGCGCAGTCACTGCAGTCGATCCGACCCCTGCTAACGACTCCACCAGAGTTGTATCGCTTGCATCAATCTCCTGAAATCCCACTGTTGTTTTTTTAATCTGCGCCCAAACTGCATCATCTGGCTGGAGGCGGGGCACCTCTTCACCAAAAGAAAATCTACGAAATGCAGCTTCGGTGCCACGAAATGAAACAAACCCGGGTCTGCCACCGCGCAAATTCTGATCAGAAGACACAACAACTTCACGATCATTGACATAGCAACGGATACCATCTGTTTCAACACGAACCCGAAGATGATTCCAATCACCTTCACGGTATTCTGGAACATCAATATCTTCAATCACATTCCATGTGAATACTGTCGGGCCATCAAACCGAGTCAATCGCAACTGACCATTGCTGGGGTAGAAACCATAATGCTTATTTTCTCCATC
>DONH01000282.1 GCA_003509235.1 Planctomycetaceae bacterium | reverse complement strand
CTTGCAGCACTGAGAAAGGTCCTTCGTCCGGGTGGGAAACTTGTGCTACCAACATTCTGTCACGATGAGACTCGACTGTCCTCCTTCGTATCGAGATTGATGGGCTTCACGGGATTTCCTATTAAGCATCGTTTCTCGACCTTTTCCTTTCGTGAAGCATTGGCGGATGCCGGTTTGCATGTGACACACTTCAAGACTCTTCCAGGCCTTATTCCGGTCGGCTACGTTGAGGGGACTTTCGAAACAAATACCGAATGAAGGAACATCGCTACGCTGGTGGGATTTGTAAGCCGCGTTTTTCATACTCCTATGCAGTGACGCCCCATACGCTCAGTATTTGATGCGTGCCTGTTTTCGATACAAGCCCAGATTAATCTTTCCTCTCCACCGGACCTCTTTTTGGACTCGTGTTAGTTGACAACCACACAAGGGATGAATACCTGTTCATATGTGGCGATGTTGATGGCTCAATACTAAGTCATCTCGATGAATTATTTTTGAAAGGAAACAAGGGTAGATAATGCCTAAAAGCATAACCAAGAAATATGGATTAAAGAATTTAGATTGTGCGGCATGTGCAAACAAGCTTGAGCATGGATTGAACGATATGGAAGTAATCGACAAAGCAGTTGTTGATTTTGCCACGATGACTCTCCTGATTACAGCTCAAGATGTGGATGAAATTGCAGCTAAGGTTAAATCCATTGAACCTGAAGTAGAGATCATTGATTACTCAAACCTGTCCGCTGCAAGTGAGGTCGCAGAAGAGGAGCCTGAAAGTCGACGTGACTTGATTCTTCTTGCAGTTGCGGGCGCGATGTTTTTGTTCACACTGGTATATGAGGATGTCTTTCACCAGACTGGACTGAAAGGCTGGGAGATTCCCTTTGTCCTGACAGCATACTTCATGGCTGGTTGGAATGTTCTTTTGGGAGCTCTTAAAACCATTAAGAAAGGCGTTCTCTTTGATGAAAACGTATTGATGACCATTGCGACGCTGGGGGCAATTGCGATTCACGCATACCCCGAAGCAGTGGGAATTATGATTTTCTTTAAGGTCGGTGAACTATTGCAAGGTTTTGCAGTTAATAAATCTCGTCGATCCATCCGGGCCTTGTTGGCCTCAAAACCCGATAAGGCTTTCTTGTTGGAGTTGGATGGCCTAAAAGAGGTCGCTCCTGAATTGGTCCAGGTTGGACAATCCGTCGTTGTCAAACCTGGTGATAAAATCCCTCTCGATGGAGAGGTTACTAATGGTTCTTCATTAATTGATACATCTGCTTTGACAGGCGAATCCGTACCGGTGACTGCCGAGCTTGGCGACACTGTACTTGCGGGCCAAATATGCAAGAGTGGCGCATTGACAATCAAAGTGACCCGGCCCTTCGAAGAATCGTCCATAGCCAAAGTTATGGATTTGGTTGAGAACGCAACCGCGAATAAAGCAAAAACCGAAAGGTTCATCACTCGATTTTCCCGATACTATACTCCCTTTGTCGTTGTTTTGGCGGCAGGAGTAGCGTTGATCCCTCCCGTATTCATGGGAGGAAGCTTTGAAGAATGGATATACCGGGCTTTGGTCATTCTCGTCATATCTTGTCCCTGTGCGCTCGTCGTGAGTATCCCGCTTGGCTACTTTGGCGGGATTGGGCGCTCTTCCATGCAAGGCATTCTTGTCAAAGGGTCTAATTACCTTGATGTACTCGCATCAGTTACGTCCGTTGCTTTTGATAAAACAGGGACGCTGACTGAAGGCGTTTTCAAGGTGACTGAGGTTGCCCCGTCTGATGGGTTCTCAGAGGAAAAACTACTGGAGTTCGCTGCTGCTGCAGAGTTCCATTCCACGCACCCTATTGCGACTTCAATTATCGACATACACAACGCCAAAGGGAGCCCCATCGAGGAATCCAACATCTCTGAGCATACTGTTCGATCCGGGATGGGAGTTGAGGCCGTCTATAAGGGGCATACCATTCTCGTTGGCAACAATAGTCTTATGAAAAAATACGGTGTTGATTTCCAGAATGAAGACTTTGAGACAACTGTTGTCCATGTCGCAGTTGACGATAAGTACGTCGGCTACATTGCCATTGGAGATGAACTCCGGGCGGATGCGCGGCAAGCTGTTCAGACTCTCAAGCAATTGGGGGTTAAAGAAGTGGTCATGCTGACTGGTGATAATGAACAGACTGCATCAGTTGTTGCCAAGAAAATTGGCTTGGACGGTTTTCAAGCAAACCTGTTGCCCGAAGACAAAGTTGATTTCTTTGAGAAGTTGAATTCGAAGAACGAATCGAGTGGTAAAATCGCTTTTGTCGGAGATGGCATCAACGACGCCCCTGTCATCGCTCGAGCTGATGTCGGTATCGCCATGGGGGCAATGGGAAGCGACGCTGCAGTAGAGACAGCCGATGTCGTACTCATGAAGGATTCACCGCTAAAGGTGGCAGAAGCTATCTCCATAGCCAAGCAAACGCGTCGTATCGTATGGCAAAACATCTCTCTTGCATTTATCGTCAAAGGCATCTTCATCTCTTTTGGAGCTTTTGGCTTGGCGACAATGTGGGAAGCAGTATTTGCGGATGTCGGGACAGCCCTATTGGCCTTGGCAAACTCTGCGAGGATACTCAAAAAATAAAGGTTTGATTCAAACGTTCAATACTTCTATGGAATTCGGAAAGAGAAAAGGGCCACATGATGTGGCCCTTTTCAGTTGGGGGGTGTTCAACAGTCAAGGAGGTGTTGCGGCTTTGAACTGTTGGTTCGAGTTCTATGTATAAAGCTCTACACTCGACATATCTTAAGAAGGGGGAGCCGTTGTATCGAATCCTCCGATCCGCCCGGATGCCATCATTGGCATCCGGCACGGAATGGGAGTGCTACCACAACAGCATGGCAGCGAGGATGATGAGAGTGACTAAGTATGCATCATAGACCTCAGTCAGCACCAGCTGTGCCATTGTTACTAGGTTATAAAAAACAAATAGTTATATGATTCTTGCGTCGTTCAACAATGTGCAATTGGCGATAGACTGCACATCTTTCATGCACTCCTGTGCAGAAAATAACAGTTGCTAGGCCCTACTAGGATTTCCTTTTAATATGCCAATAAGAATGGATTCAATTGCACAAATGGCTTGCACACATGTGACACCCCTTGCACGAATACTTTGTGTCCAGCCTTTTGAAATGTAAGATTTCCTTCAATTTCAGACCGTTGAAGTATGGAATAGGTGTTGCATGTACGTCCTGTTTTCCTGTGTGGGGCTATGCAGTTCAGTTTCTCCATCAGGAATCTATTTTCGAGTAATGCCATTTGAGAGCGCAGAGCCGTTTAACGTGATTTGGCATAGATGATCTTGTTTTAGTTTTGGCAGGAATCTTCCACTTCTTTGCGAATTGTTTCATAGGCGAGCCCTCTTTTTGAATTAAGAATCTGGTCCTTTGCCTAAAAATGGAGAAAGTATGCATTTCATTATGGAAATTGGGCTTGTGCTTGCAATGCTCTTGTCGTTGATTGCAGCGGCATGGGCGTGTCTAGACACCTGGCAGGGCCAAATAGGCACTGTAAAATGGTTGGAGAAAGGGCAAGTTGCCGTTTCCTCGCTTATCGTTCTTGCAAGTGGGATCCTTTGGACAGCATTGATGTCGCGAGATTTTTCTTTCAAGTATGTTTCTCAATATACCAATCTCAACCTCCCCGATTTCTACGCGGTAACGGCCTTTTGGGCTGGCCGCTCCGGTTCACTCCTCTTCTGGTTGCTCATCGTCACAGTCAGTGGAGCAATCTTTCTTGGAACAAAAAAGTATCGAGAATTGCCAGAGCAAACAAAAGTCGCCTTTTGGCTGCTTTTTTTCACTATACAAGGCTTTTTCCTTTTCCTTCTGACTGGATTGAGCCAGCCATACATACAACTCTCCCCCATTCCCGCTGATGGAGAAGGTCTGAACCCTCTTTTACAGAATCCGGGTATGGCCTTTCATCCCCCCCTTCTGTTCTTTGGCTATGGTCTCCTCACAATTCCTGCGTGCTTGTCTTTAGCTATGGCACTCACGAAAGGTCAGGATTCATGGATGTTGCTGACACGAGGTTGGGTTCTCCCTGCCTGGGCCTTTTTAAGTGCGGGAATCATACTCGGTGGATGGTGGGCCTATATGGAATTGGGCTGGGGTGGCTATTGGGCTTGGGATCCAGTGGAAAACGCTTCAATCATTCCATGGTTTGCAGCCACTGCATATCTTCACACGTCCATTTTGGGACAGAGGTATGGGATATTCAAGCGAATCAATATCGTCCTCATCAATCTCGCCTTTCTCTTGTGTATTGTCGGCACGTACATCGTTCGTAGTGGTATAATTGAGTCTGTTCACGCTTTTGGTGGTGGCGGAGTAGGAGGACCTCTCCTCGTCTTCATATTGGGCTACTTGTTCCTTACGCTGGTGGGTGCAAGAGATGCCAATACTGACAACACAGCAAGACTCGATATGAACGCATTCAGCAGGCAGGGGCTTCTGGTCTTTTCCATCTGGATTTTTCTTGCCCTGGGAAGCGTCATATTGCTCGGTACCATGTGGCCCGTCATCAGTCTTGGATGGGAATCTAACCCCGTTGGGGTTACCGCAGGATTCTATAATACTGTGACTATGCCATTGTTCGTTATCATGGGGTTACTGCTTCTCGTGTGCCCCTGGTTTTCTTGGAAAGAAGGTGTGCAATGGCGTAGCCGCCTCGGTATATCCATTCTGTCAGCCCTATGCCTAGGTGTTGCTGCGTACATCGGCGGAATCCGGATGATCCTCCCTCTCGTCGGCTTTAGTGCTGGTGCTGGAGTGGTTATTTCGATAGTTATGCTCGCCCTACAGAAAAACGCCCTGGCAAGTAAGCGGTTCTGGATCGCTCATGGTACGCATTTGGGCATAGCACTGATGATCCTAGGAGTTGCCATCTCCGGCCCTTATCAACAGAAAAAAGAAATAGTCGTAGCAGAAGGTCAAAGCTTTACTTTTGCCGGATACGATTTCGAGTACAAAGGCATCGTCCGATCAGAGAGTCGTGGCGTTAAATCAAATGCTGCACATATAATTGTAAGACATCAGGGAAAGGAGATTGGCACTCTTGAACCAAGTCAGCTCATTTTCTCGAATAATGATCACCCACACACGGAAGTGTCGACTTTGTTCAGCCTTGGCAAAGAACTCTACGCAACCATCCATGATGTGAATAATGGTCAGCTTGAACCATTGATCGTTAACGTGAACCCGTTGATCAATTGGATTTGGGTAGGCGGTACACTTGTATGCCTATTCCCATTTATTGTCTTACTGCCA
>DONH01000465.1 GCA_003509235.1 Planctomycetaceae bacterium | reverse complement strand
CGTTGCTTGGGAAGCAGTGTCGGTTTCGGCCGAGTTGCAGCAGGTACTTCCAGGAATCTGTCAAAAAGTACGGGCCACTTCGAGGGACATGGAAAGGCCTCAACCGTATCTGCCGATGCCATCCATGGAATCGTGGCGGTTACGATCCACCTTGAATCGTAGACAAAGAGTTACGGAGCCAATTCACAACAAATCCATTGGCTGCAGGGAATGTACACTGAGCAAGTTCAATCCGAGAGAGCCATTTGAATGGTTTGCAAGGCTCTGGATTTGCACACGATTGGAGTGATCCTAAGAAAAAAATGATCTCAAAGTGCCCCTCGTCAGTGAGTGTTTTGTCGAGTTGTCGATCGATTGAAACATGAAGGCCGGTCTCCTCGAGGCATTCTCGTACTGCTGCCTCTGAAGCACTTTCACCTTCCTCGATTTTTCCTCCTGGGAACTCATGAAATCCTTTTGCTGTAGCCGCATTGCTCGCGCGCTTGCCTACAAGTACTCGTTGCTGATGGACAACGGCAACAACAGCAATATGTCGTTTTTCAGGCACGTTAAATAGATCAGTCTTGTTTCGGCACAAGATCGAGGAGCCGTCCTGGCGATCCCATGATGTTGTAGCCAGCATCCACGTGAAGAAGTTCTCCGGTAATTCCTAGTGAGTCACGTGATACGAGCCAAGCACCTGCTTTTCCAACTTCTTCGTGTGTGATGTTCCGGCCCATTGGAGACATGTGCTGGTACAAGCCAAGCATGTCTTCGACCCCTGCTCCTCGGCCTGCAAGTGTGCGTAAAGGGCCTGCGCTGATTGCATTTACTCGCACGCCCTGAGGACCAAGATCAAAAGCCATATACTTCACGCAGGCATCGAGTGTGGCCTTGCAGACACCCATGATGTTATAACCAGGGACGACTTTTTCACCACCAAAATAGGTGAGAGTCAAGATTGAGGCGTCCTTGGTGAGTATTTCCCTGGACAATCGTCCGACAGCAAGAAGACTGTAGGCGCTCGTTTCCATTGCGGTGCGAAAACCATCACGGCTACAGTTTGTTGTTTCTCCCTTGAGGTCATCCATCGGTGCGTATGCAATGGAATGAATGAGGAAATCAATTGTTCCAAATTCTTCCTGTGTTTTTTTCATAACAGCAGCAATTTGCTCGTCACTAGACACGTCCATCGGCACCAGAAACTTTGCATTTGGTTCATCGTCGGTGAGTAAGGCAACTCGCCGACGGTTTCGCTGGCGTATGTCATCTGGTCTGTCCGGGAGATGACTGAAGCCGATCGCCGCACCTTCGGCAAGTAATTCTTTAGCAATAGCCCAAGCAATCGAGTGGTCGTTTGCTACGCCAAGGACAAGGCCCTTCATTCCATCATACCGGCCCATGTGAAAGTCTCCCGTTGAATAGTGTCTTAAGGTGAAGAATGTAACTGCTTCGATCAATACACTCAATGCGCAATTAGGAACTCGAGAAAGATTTACGTTTCGTGGTAGAGTGCTACCCCTTGCCACGTGGTCAGGCGAAGGGTAAGTTTTCGATCAGATGCCCCGTTAGCTCAATTGGTTAGAGCATCTGACTCTTAATCAGAGGGTTCCAGGTTCGAGTCCTGGACGGGGTACTCGATATTTCTTTTTGTTGCTTCCGATGATAGTAACTGTTTGTGGCACGTAGTGCTTGTCAAACAATGCTCTTTCAACGTCACCCTTGAGTTTCTGAAGAGAGCGTCCTTAAAACGTATTCATGACGGGTTAGCACGGACTGTTTTGGAAGCAAAACATTATTTACTTACCGGTATCACGTCTTTTGATGCGTGGCTTTAAAAGATTTGATTCACTGGCGTTACGAAACCACCAAGAGTACCACTTTGAAATGTTCTCGTGGCAAGGAGGTTGTGGGTTTGGATAAGCAATGTGGAAGAAGCGATTCATGTAACATTTGTGAGTTTTTGATGCGAGGTCGAGGGTGTGCGACGAGTGCTAGCATTTCACTGCATAGTTGATAGGTACTGGGTAGCGATTCAAAAAAATTAATATTCTCGATTTACGTGAAGCCTGTTTAGACTGTTTTCTGAAAGACGTGTTTTTGCTATTGATTCAAGGTAAAAATACTTCGTAGGTGGTTATGGAGGACCAGTCTCGTAAATTATTTGTTCTTGATACGAATGTCATTTTGTATGATTCAAACTGCATCCGAAATCTTTCAGGAACACAATGTTGCGAACCCCATACAGTTCTTGAAGAACCCGATAAGTTCAAGCGTGGGAATGAAGGTATTTATTTTCAGGCGAGGCAATTCCTACGTGAACTAGATCAATTGGCTAGTGATCTTCTGTCGAAAACAGGAGCTCCTCTTGGTCTGGTCGGGGTGGTGTGCGAGTGATATCGGGTGCTGGGCAGGATGATCGGATTGCATCCGCATTTCTTCAAAACACTCCAGACCATCGCATATTAAATACAGCGGCTAGTCTTCATGAGGAGCGGTTGGGCCGTCGAGTTATCCTGGTCTAAAAGACACGAATCTGACGATGAAAACGAAAGGGCTCGGGGTTCTTTCGCAAGACTTTACAAGCGACAAGATTGAGAGTTTCGACAAACTCTATATATGGGAAAACGAGTTGTTGAGGACGTCGATGCGGATGTTATGGGTGGTTTTGATACCGGGTCCGGTAAGGTCTCGGCTGAAGACTTATCGGATGTGCCCAATCCAATTGCAAATAAAAATTTTGTAAGTGAGCTTTTGTGATTCGTGGTCTATCACAAGTTATCGAAACCCTGCCGAACGGCCCAAACCGCAGCCTGAGTGCGGTCTTTGACTTGAAGTTTTCGTAAAATGTTCTGGACGTGTTCTTTCACTGTTTCGATACTAATTCCAAGTGAGTTAGCAATTTCTTGATTAGAAAGTCCTAGTGAAATGATCTTCAAAACTTGAAACTCTCGCGGTGTTAAGGGAGCATTGATGTGTGAGGGCAGTGTTCTTTTTGATAAACGTGCTGTCAGTTTTTTTAATTGACTGTCGGGACGAGGTGTTGCATTAGTCGCGGCACCCTCGATGGTAGCGAGTAAGGTGTCTTTGCTAGTTGTCTTAAGGATGAAATCAGTGGCACCAGCAGCTGCGGCTCGGGCTATAGCAGTGGGGCTATCGAAAGCAGTGAATACTATAACGCGGCACCTCAGGCAGATGTCCTGTAGTGGCTTGATGAGTGAAATTCCATCTTCGCCACCTTGAAGTCTTACGTCGAGCAAAACAATATCGGGCTGAAGCGTGCGGCAGTCTTCTAGCCCCTGCTCCCCTGACTGTGCTGTCCCCACGATGGTGATGTGGCCGTCATGCAAAATTGCAGAGATTCCTTGTAGGACAACTTCGTGGTCATCAAATAGAAATACACGTATTGGACGAACATTAGTCATTATGGATATTTTCTTTGCACAACCTAGAAAAATCTATCGTAGTCGTTTGAGCGTTCGTTGACATCCTTTGGCTCGTCTCCTGCTTATTTCGATAGGTTTACTGGTTACTTTCAACCTGTGTGTTGAATCAAAACAGCCGTCTGCGATATCAGTAATTGAACACGATTTATCCCTGATAATTAAGCAACTGGTAAAGCCAGGGATGTGTCCATGGGTTCCAAGTTGGTGCTGCAACGGATAGTACCGAAAGTCCAAGCAGTATCAATAAGACCAAGGAACCTGTTCTACTAGCAGCCAAACGATCAGATGCCGGGGTGAGGGCAGTTATCCAAATTGGTGCCAGCCAGAATACCCAGCGGAACCCACTCGTCGATCCGCCGTAGTTGCGGTCCCATGGCTGTCGGGTCAAGTAAAAGGCAATAACAGTGATCGAAACAGTGATAATTGCAAAGGATAAAAGCTGCCATCCATGTCCAGTTCTCCGAAGCATGAAGATGAGGCCAGGAAGTACAAGAATCCATACAGGTGTGAGTGAAAATATTCCGTGATGTCCAATGATTGCGTGGAATGCATAGCGGGTAATTGATGCCTCACCACGGTCGATACCATTAGGTGATCGCCAATAGCTTTCAATCACTCGACCGTTCGGCATTTTAAATCGATAGTCATACCAGTTTTCTGGATTCCACTGATTCACAGCAACTTGTGTTTCAGTAGATTCCAAAGATATTTTAGAAGAAGTTGGTGCCGCACGAAATGCGTATGGTGGCCATGCTGAATCATGAGCAAGAATATTCGATCCAATGGCTGCAATTAAAACGGCAATCACTGCAGGAAGAGTAGCGAGAGCAGTCTGTCGCCAGTTAATTAGGGCTAGTATTCCGATGACAGCCATAGTCCAAGCAAGTGCCGGCAGATCAAAAGCTGCAGCAAGACCAGCCGTCAGTCCGGCTACGGCAAAAAGCAACCATGAGCGACTTTCCTTTGTAGTAACAGCTAAAACACAGTAAAGGCTTACCGCTGTACACGCTGCGGCAAAGGAGTGATTGGTTAACGCTACTGCAAATGTTGTGAGGAGAGTGCCACAAGCGATAGTTGCCGCAGACCAGATTTTTCCTCGATCAGTCACGCCAGTAAGTTCAATGCAGCTACACGATGCGAGAATGATAATCCCCAAAGGAATCAGTCCGTAAAGAACCAGCATGAAACGACCAAGAAGAAACGGATGGTCTCCAAGAGTCCATCCCGTTGTTTGAACAATTAACCAGTATGGCCCGGCCAGCAGAAGAGAAAGGAGCGGCGGTTTGCTCGAGTACAGATGAAGCGTGCCAGCTTTGTCTGGATGAACGACAGCATCAATGGTATCCCATCCAGGCTCTGCCGCGAGGTCTTCAATCGCAAATGTCCCGCGTTCTGCAAGACTTCGAATTGTCAGCCACCGGCTGCGATCATTCGCTGAAAGAAAGGGACGGAAAATTCCCTTCTCGCGTCGGATACGATTCGACAGTTCTTGTCGAAGAGCCGATTCTTCAGCAGAGGTGAGTTGAGTTGCACTGCCTGTCGTTCGTCGTGTCACGGCTTCTTGAACCAACCGCTTCTCGAGTGCTAATCGATCTACTGTTGTTACCGTAGCGATCCGACCGAGAACACTGCTGCATGCAATAAGAGCAAGAAGTCCATACATGAACTTCCGAAGAGGAGCCGTAGGATCGACTGGAGAATTCTTTCGGGATGCTGCGCCGAGTCGACCGGTCTGTAACTTGAGCCAAACAGAGATGAGATCGAAAAGTCCACGAAAGAAACGCCCAACTCCATATTTCGAGACTCCCTGTGTACGTGGGCGATGATGGACAGGTTGTTCGACAATACGGCTTCCAAAGGAAGCAGCTAAAACAGGTATGAACCGGTGCATGCCTGTTGCTAGCGGTAGCCGCTGGGCAACCTCGCGGCGCATTGCTTTCAGCCCACAATTATGATCGTGAAGCGATACGTTTGTAAGCCAGCTGACCATCAAGTTGAAAACCCGCGAGGGCATCGTTTTGTGCCAAGGGTCAAGCCTCGGTGTTTTCCAACCATTCACAAGCTCGGCTTCTGCTGCCGGTGCCCTTTGACCGTCAGGAGCCATACCTAGCCTTGTGAGCATTTCAGGAATTTCGGCCGGATCATCCTGGCCGTCGCCATCTAGCATGACGACAGCTTCACCACGAACGCTCGCGAACCCTCTCGAGAGTGCAGCGGATTTTCCATGGCCATCTGCAAGATGAATTAGATGAATTTCTGAGTCGTCAGAAAAAAGTGATTCTACTTCGTAGACCGATTCATCAGTCGAACCATCGTTGATAACTAGAATTTCCCAAGAGAATCCAGCTTCATCGAGCGAAGCCCGAATTTCATCTATTAGTGGGCCGATGTTGCCCGCTTCATTGCGGATAGGAATTACAAGTGAGACCCGAGGGCGATCAGTAGGGTGGGTTGACGTCATGCAAATAAGGTACGGTGGGCCAGGGAGACTATCAGTTAGCGATATATCGGTTCATTCTTAGTATTGCACGGGATAACCATATGCTACGAGTCAAAAAATGATTTTTTCCACTTTGCTTGAGGGCGGTTTACAATCAGAAGTCTGTGGTCGGGAGAAACGGCCGGAATACCTACAGAACCAGAGTTTTGAATCATCATGACACGTCTGATTTCTCTTGGTGTAATTCTTGGGCTGGTAGTGATATTTGGGCTGCTCTCGCTGAGGGTCATGTCTATTTTTCTATTGCCGCTTTTGCTAGCTGCAATGCTTGTCGTTATCTTTGGCCCAATGTACAGAGCACTGAGGCAGAAGTTGGGTGTGCAGGAATGGCTCGCTGCTGGCCTCACAACAGGGTTTGTTTTAATTATCGTCCTTGTCCCTCTCGCTCTTCTTGTTGTCCGAGCGGGGGGAGATGCTATTGCAATGGCACAAAGCCCTCATGGGATGCGGCTTGATCCAACAGTGCTTTCCGGACTTATTGAATCAGTGAATGAGACGACGGGGCTTACCCTCACCGCTGATGACATCAACACAGAGTTAAGGAAAGTAGCAGAAGACATTTTCGGTCCGATTGCGACTCGTGCTCCGGTCGTGGCAGCAAAGTTGTTCATTGGCGTGATTATTATGACTGTTGCACTGTTCTACTTTCTGGCTGATGGAGCAAGAATGTTTGACGCGGTCACGCGGTTAATCCCCCTGGATCAGCGATACCAATGGCAGTTTCTCACAGAATTTGAAGAGGTTAGCCGTGCTGTAGTGAGCTCGACGTTATTGGCTGCGATAGTTCAGGCCATCCTGGCGGGTTTCGGTTTTTATGTCGCCGAGCTTCAGGCTGTCTTTCTACTGACTCTACTTACCTTTTTCGGTGCACTTATTCCTTTCGTTGGTGCTGCAGCAGTCTGGGGTTCAGCGAGCCTTTATTTGCTCTTTTTCGCAAAGAGTACATGGGCGGCTCTTGGTCTTGCGTTGTGGGGAGCCTTGGTGGTTTCAACAGTCGATAACATCATTAAGCCATATGTTTTGCAGGGCCAATCGAAACTTCATCCACTGCTCGCTCTGCTGAGCATTCTTGGTGGGGTTGGTGCCTTAGGGCCCATAGGGGTGTTTGTTGGCCCCATTGCAGTTGCATTCTTGCAAGCAGCCTTGACTATGTTGCAGACTGAACTCGATACGCTTTCTGACCAAACGCCAGGAGAAGGAAGCAGCAGTCTTGCCGAAAAATAAAATTTGATTCTCTAGCCGTACACGGCTTATTTAAGAAATCTCTGATTGAAGAACTTTTGTGAGGAACAGCTATGTTCATCAAATTATTAACACTGGCAGCCGCCATGCTGGCTACAGGTATCGAGACAGCATTCGTACCGAGTGATGATGGGGGAGGAGAGTACTTAGTCCGGGTCGAACCAGACTTGGTCTCCAGCCGGAGCCCGTACACTTTCACAAGTGATATTCCGGAAGACGAACGGGATGTGAGAAGGGTGTGTATTTATGTTGCCGATCAATGGCCTGCGGCTGTAGAGCGGACAGTTATAGAAGCAGCAACGCGTCCGAGGGTGGCACCGGCTGAACCTGCTGTTGTCAAGAAAAATGGGGGTGCGATTACCGATGATCAGGGAGAGAAGCCCTGGTCTCTCTTGGTCGGTTCGTTGATTGCGCTTTTTCTTTCACTTGGTGGCAATGCCTATCTTGGGCTTCTTCTTGGAGGTATGCGAGCACGGTATCTGTCTTTGGTTAGAGAGCGTATTCCTGAGGTCTCCGAGGCGGGTTAGTCCGCACGTATGACATTGATTCGTGTGTTCACCTTTGTGATTGGGCCAAATCTGTTCCTGTCGATTTGTTTATTCAGCATCGCCAAAGAAATATTCTTCAGCTCGCCAAGCTCCTTCTTGTGTGACATCGTCGTCTGCTGAGAGGGCAGTTGACAGTTGTCTCGAACCGAGGGTACGAACGGTTGCTTTGGCTTCTCTAAACAGAGCAGCGACGTGAGCATGGCAAGTGAGAACCAGCATTTGATGATCACCGTTTCGATCATTCATAAATTCAAAAAGAGTACGTGATGCGGCTCGAGCGCGTCGATCATCGAAGTTAACCAAGGCATCATCCATGACTACAGGGAGTGTGATACCTTGTTCGTGGAGGTCACGTACAAGAGCAAGCCGTAGGGCGAGAAAAACCTGTTCTCGAGTCCCGCGACTGAGTCGCTCGGGGTTCCAGATCACACCAGCGGCGTCATGGACATCAAGCCTGGCTTCATCAGCCGCCGTGGTGATCTGTACGTATCTGCCTTCAGTAAGTTGAGCAAGCCAGTGAGATGCTTCAATAAGCGCGGCGGGTTGGTGGTACCTCGCCACCTCCGCACGGGTACGTTCTAATAGTTGGCGGGTGCATTTGAGTAGATTAATGCGGCGGTCATGGTCAGCTATTTGTGCATCAACTGCAGCGGATTGATGCTGTAGCGTCTCTAGGCCGTTGTTTTTTTCAGCCAGTTGGATCTCTTTCTCGATTTCTGCAAGTCGAGCCTTCTGAAGAACGAGGCTTTCGCGAAGCTCTTTTGTCGCTGTTTCAGCATCAGACAATCGCTTTTCAAGCGAAATCATTGACGATTGCTCAATCCATGTATCGAGCAGGCTTGGATCTTCGAATCGACTTCTGCCATCGTTCCATGTTCGCTCGGCAATGCGAGTCTTTTCGGCGAGCTCATCGAAATACGGTCGGCGATCGGTCTTTGCAAGAAATATCTCTTCTGTTTCAGCATCCCATCGTTCCAGCCTCGCTTGAAGCGTCTGATCGCATACCTTGAGTTGTCGAATTGCCTGCCGATGACGAATTCTTGCCTTCTCGAGTTTACGAGTACATGTTTTTTGTCGCTCGTGGAGTTGCCGCTGCTTGTTCAAAAGGTCATCGAGTTGTTGAAGTTGATCGAGTGCAGTGCCTTCCGGTAGAAGTTCACACTCGACAAGGATTGCTTCTATTCGTCTTGCAGTAGCGGCAAGTTCTTCTCGTTTATGGCGGGCTTCGTCGGAAAGTCGCCGCCGGTCGTCATCGAGCGTAAGGAGTTCGTGGCGGTGTGTGCTAATTCGCCAGACTTCCGATGGGCTCAACGTACTGGGTAGACCTCTATGCTCAAGAGATTTCTGCCAACGGGCAACACTTTTCTTTCGTCGACTAAAAGCTAGCTTCAATTTCTTTCGAGCATAGGAGATGCGATCCTTATGGCTACGAAGCACTCCTTCATAAGTTGCCATGTGTTCAAGCCGAATGATTTCGGCGTCTGCCCTTGCTGCGCGTCGTTGGAGGTCAGTTTGTGGCGAGTGGGAGCGTTCTTGTTGCAACTGATTTGTTTCTGTACTCGCATTTGAGAACTGATTTCCGAATTTTGAGATTGTTGTATCGAGTGTTTCGCATTGAGCAGCGACATCTTTCTGCTGCTTTCGTGCAAGGGCATGCTGTCGACGTGTTTCTTCAAGCCGTGCTCCTGAGGACCTGTCAAGCGTCCAAGTCATTACGGAAGCCACACCGGTGCCCGCAAGACCGAGTGCGGCGATGACATAAGCAAGAGGCCCAGTAGCAACTGACGGCAACAGAAGGCCGGATAGCAGCATTCCGGCTCCAACAACAAAAATACTTCCGAGTCCAAGTAGCCAACTTAGTGGCATTACTTGGCTGGCAAGCTGTTTGCTCATTTCTTGTTCAAGTTGCGTGATCGTCTGGTGGAGTTCAGTCACTCGTTCCCCCGTACTCATACGTTTACGGATTGCTGCAGACTGTTCTGTAGCTGCTTCAATAGCGGAAGTGAGGGCGGGGCCACTAAGTGCTCCTCCGTTCGCGTCGAGTTGTTGTTCAGCTTTGTCAAGTTCCGACCGTGCTCGGGCAACCTGCTTGCGAGCGCGAGCAACCTCACGAGATGCGAGTTTGCAGTTTCGTGCTCGAGTGCGTAGCGGGCCAAATGAGAGCGAAAGACCCTCGGGTAATACGACAGCCATGCCATCGTCAGAGGTTTGTGGATTCTCTACAGACATGACTTTTGTCAGTCCGCACAGTCCGATCTGTTCCCCAAAACGGCGGGCTGCAAGCTTCGCATGGGCTTCGGTTCGAGCGATATCGGCGACAAGACGTTCTACCTGTGAACGATCGTCCAGAAGACTCTTGATTTCAACTCGTTTTTTCCAGATGACTGACTTGGTCTCACGATTGGCGAGTTCTCGAGCGAGTTTTCTTCTTTCTTTTAGACGTTTTTGTACAATTCGGAAGACCTGTTTTCGCTTTTTCACATCGTGCTGCCACCCGTCGTAATCAGGATGCACCAAAGCAACCTTTTTGAGCGACTCAAGTTCGTCAGAGAGTTTTTTCCAAGCATATCGCAACTGACTCGTTGGCAGAGCGTCGCGTGCAAGGTTTTCCGCAACTGCAGCTCTGGCGGCAGCTTTTTCAAGGTTGGTTATTTCTCGTAGCACTTGGGTGTGCTCAATGAATAGGTCGCCAGTTAGATATTCAGACTGAGCGTCGCTCTCAGCTTTTCGTAAAGCATCTCTTTTTTCTAAAAGGAGTTGCCGTGGTGTTTTCTCACCATCCCCTCGCTCAAGTCGTTGAATGGCATCATCAATCTGGCGAATTGTTTTTGCCACTCGCGACCGATCAAGGCCATTGGCAAGTTCATACAATCGACTACCACACCCTTCCGGTTCAAGTGTGCGTAGTTCATGTAGTTCATCAAGCCCAAATGCCATGACGTTCGTGAATGTGGCTTCGTCAATGTCACCCACAAGGTCTTGGAGGTATATGCGTTGACTGTCCGTACGGGTACCATCGAGTTGCTTTACAGTGACACTGTCTCCCTCATCGCCGCCGAGCCCAACAATGTCATCTTCATAACTTTCTCGTGTGAGCGTTTCGATGCCTGGTCCTTCATGGCGGCGCTCGATGCTAAAACGATGGCGTTCTCGTTTGCCCCGAGGGCCTTTTCCTGTGACAACAATAAGCCGTCCACTACAGGGGATCTTTGGGTCAAGAACACCCCGTCTGAATAATCCCTCAAACCCAAAAAACACGGCTCGGATAAATTCAAGCAAAGAGGTTTTGCCGATTTCATTTGTGCCGTGAATGACTTCGATGCCTTGGCCAAGGTCTTTTAAACTGACCTGTTGAAGTCCTCCGAAGCGTTCAATTTCAAGTTGCTCAATGTGCATGAATAAGGTTCCTCAAAGGTAGCCGTGTTGGCGTTCTATCCGGCTTTTCTTTGTGAATGAATTGTTTACTCGTTTATTCACTCTCAAGGAGTTCAAGTGCTAACCAGCCAGCTTCACGTTCGGCCGATGTCACAGGAGATGCATTTTCGGTCTCTGTAACAATATCGGCGAGAGCAGATGTGAAAGAGCTGCTTGCACCCGGACGTCCTCCAGATCGGTTACGCCCAAGGGCTGCGAGTGATTCTTCAACATCGGCAGAAATACTTTCTACCCAAATGTGTGGAGCCACCGCTGCACAACGTTCACGTAGAATTCTTTTCGTCTCCTGGGCGATTTCATTGACCTCTAGTCGTCTTGTGATACTGGTGCCACACGCTATGTGGCAGTTTATTATTACTAGTGGGCGTGCGGTCGTTATCGTCTCGTCCCCCTCTGGTACGAGGTCATCCACCAGAGACGAACAGGCTTCCCAGAGGAGTTGAGAGAGTCCTTCATGGTCCTCGTCAGCTGATTCGGTGCGAATAGTTCGCCAGATGACGTCACTCACTGGAAGTTGTTTCCATTGATCGATTGCACCCTTATTCTTGGTAGCAGAGTCGTTGTCAGCGGCAGATGGTGGTCTGTAAAACGTCAGCCCATAGCAACCAGAGTTTCGTGAGTCCGTATGGCAGCGAGATTGAATGCTCGGAAGCGGAAGAATATGGTGTGGTAGTGATAGAGTGGACTTCGTTGCCCAGACAGCCAAGGTGTTAGGCTGTGACAAATGACGCGATGACAAAAATGATGTCACAGAATGATGCCCGTCATGGCAAGCATCGGAGCCAACAAGGATTTGGCGGTGGAGTGGTTCAAGAGAACTTAGAGCAGCTACACGATCGACATCTGCTTCATTCGAAATAGCCCATAGTTCAACCGTGGTGGAACGAATGGTTTTGGTCCAGGGATTGAGTGGGGTAGCGAAGGAAAGTCCCTTGGGTTCACCAAGCACGCGGAGGTATTCCTGAGCATCAGTTGGGTTGGTTGTTACCCAGAGCGTTTCGCAATTATGGTCCGCCGCCCGGAGAATCAACTGACGGAATGCAATAAGTTGCGCTGGGCTCACACGAGTGGGATTCAGGATTGATCCACAGAGAGCAATTGCCTGTGCCTGTGATTCAATCGCCAGTTGGTAAGTTTTTTCGAGAGTTTTTAGGGTTGCTCCGCGGAGTCGGGCGATTAGCGATTGGGGCATGTCGTCGGGTTCAGCAATCGCGTCATCAATTGCTGGATTGCCGACAAAGAGCAGATCGAACATGGTCTCCTCCCTCTTGGTAGGGCGAACACTGCCGAGGCCCCAAGAAACGGTTACAAAAGTGTATGAGTCACTTGGCTGGCTAGCATCGCTAATTTTTACTTGGCTTACCTGGTCTGCCACTCCACTGCAGAACTCTACCGACAATCCGCTGAATTACGCTACTGCAAAAGAGGTGGTTGGTGAGCAAATGCGTTGGCTGCCGCGGTACACCAGTCTTTTTCGGTCAGAGATGGTCCTAGAACGGCCACAATCCGACCGCGATGCAGTACTCCCTTTTCGATAATAGTTGGGAAGAAATAGCTTTTCAGGACGTATTTGTAGGCATCTGGAGCATGGCTCTCTTTGGCAGGCGTCGAGGTCATTACAGTGTGGTGGATTTCATCACTTCGGGTGAAGACCGCAAGAGTATGTTTGAATTCTGGAAGTTGGAATGCGAAACATCGAACGTTTACAGTTTGGCTGCTGCTTTTGCTCCAGTAGGCACACGTTCTGAGCGTTTCTGGCTCCCAGTGAAACGAGTCGGTGCACCACCTCCCGGTCTGTGCTGTTCTCGCCTGCAACACGCACTGTACAGCAAGCGATCCATCACTTTTCTCTCGAAGGGTTTCACTCGAAAGAATCAGTTCTGCCGTAAGTGAATTCTCAATATCTTTTGTTGGGCACCACGTACTCTGAAGCCGCCATAAGCCGCTAGTTTGCAATTGACGGGCATCGTTCATTGCATAGATGCCAGTAGCGTCATTCCCCCTTACCCAACCGTCATTCATTGCGAGGGCTTGTTGAGGAAGACAAATCCCCAGTATGGAATTTGAGGTGTTGCCGGACTTTAGGGATATCCCATCGCCTGGCTTTTCTAAATTCATTTGAGCTGTCAGCGATCCAACTGGGTGTGTCCATCCTAAGCGATTTGATCGCACTTTGTCTTCTGAAACTTCCGTATCAGATATTTGATCAGTATTTTTTTGCGAGAGTTTCTCAATTTTCATATTGGAAAATATATCTGCTGGCATGGGGTACAGCGGGAGCGCTGAATAGTGTTGCATAGCTCGAATTGTTATGCTCACTGAAATGGTGTTATACACAGTTCGCGGCCAGTCTGTGGTTATTCAAGAGGTTTCAAATAGGCTTTATGCGTCGGGTGGTTGTTCGTCGGGGCCAACACATGTATTCACGTTGGTAGTGCGAATATATGTGTTTTGCATGCCCTTGCTGCATAGCAGAAAAGCTGTCTGATGAACTGGCTTTATTTTTATAAACTTTGACTCAAATACATTTACCAGAGAGTAAGCAAATGAATGTTCCCTCAGAACTGATGACAGCAGAACGACTTCATGAGTATGGAGAGTTTGCAGAGGTTGCGGCACGCGCCGGGGGTGATGTACTTCGTGATTGGCGAGGACGATTTGCTGTTTCTGCAAAGGGGCCGAGAGATCTTGTGACTGAGGCAGATCTCGCTTCTCAGAAAACAATCCGTGAAATTCTTTTGAGTAAATTTCCAGATCACGGATTCATTGGAGAAGAGGGTGATCAGCATACATCGATTTCTTCACTGCGTTGGATGGTCGATCCGCTTGACGGTACAAGTAATTATGTCCACGGATTTCCAGCTTATTGTGTTTCGGTCGCTCTGGCCTATGAGGATGAGATTCTCGCCGGAGCGATTTATGATCCGGTTGCAGATGAGTGCTTCACGGCCATTCGTGGGGGAGGAGCCCGACTTGAAAATACGGTTCTCAGAACTGCGGATCCACCTCAACTTTCTGATGCACTTGTGGCAGTGAGTTTTCCACCGCATGTGGATAGCGAGTCACTTGCGGTGGCAGACTTTCTTTCGATTGTGCCGCATGTCCATTCCGTGCGTAGGACTGGTTCTACTGCTATAAATTTGGCGTATCTCGCAGCTGGCAGACTCGATGGCTTCTGGGTGCGTCGGATTGCGTGTTGGGATGTGGCTGCTGGGTTGTTGATTGCCGCAGAGGCCGGGGCGGTCGTGGTCCCCTGTCGACACCCGGAAGATCCCTGCGAACTTCCGTCTCAGGCAGCGGTGTCGTTAGATCGTCCGGCATTTGTTGCCGCAGCGAATCAACGGGTTGCCACGGGCCTTCATGATCTGCTCACTGGGTGAGCGTGCGCCGACCGTAGCGTTCATGTCACTTATGCACGATTGATGTGCCGGAAACTCCTCGAAAAATGGGGTTTCGCTAGTCTTTGGGGTTCAAGTCGTTGTAGGTTCATAATAGGTAGAAGTTTGCGCAATCGTTAAAAACTACCAGATACACAGGTGTCTGTAGCATTCTGTTTCACCGCACAAGACTTTGAAGAGGCAGGGCCTTGGCCATAGCCAGCCGAATTACTGAGAAAAATGATATGTGGACAACTCGCTGGCGTGTTGTTGTGAGACGCTTGCTACCAACGCCAGAGTCGTCTCGTCCGCTGGTATTTCGGCAATACGTCATGACTATTCTTTGCGGTCTGGTAGGACTTCTTGTGTCAGGCAGTTTGTGCTTCGGAGAAGAGACTCGTGATGATCAGGAAGGGCCCGCGTCACGAGAAGTGAGACAAGTCGAACCAAACCTGTATTACGTGGAGGACGACTTAGGTCGTTTGGTTCCGGTCCCTGGATTTCGTTATCGAGACTTTGTAGAGCTTGTTCGGTTGCGAGATGGTTTGCCAGCCCAGCCAGAGGTGCCAGGGGCAGTGCTTGAGAAACTTGAAATTAAAGTCATCCTTCCGGCACCGACTGAAAATAATGTAACGCATGCTGACATGAAGGTAGAGTGTGTTATCCGAAGCACTCGTTCAGGCTGGAGTATGCTGCCATTGAAGCTCCCCGAACTTGTTATTTCAGAACCACCCACAGTTGTTGGAGATGGTGAAGCTGTAGTCACGATCGATCCATCGCCAATAGAAGGCACGCTCGACAGTTCAGCCAGTCGAACATCTCTCCAGCAAGGCGTCTTCGGGTCACGGTCTAATCTAGATAAAGGCTTCCTAGTCTGGATCAATGAACAAGATGAAGTGACGGAAAACGATGGAGTGAAGAAAGGTGAGAGTGGAAAGCCTCATACAATTGTGCTGAGAGGCCAGATTCCGGTCGATGTATCGCTCGATCGTGATCAGTTGATCTTCACCTTACCAGCTGCTACAGATTCGAAAATGTCTATAGAAACACAGCGACGCGACCCTCTGGTCAAAGTTAATGCTGGTATTACTACACCTGCAATTCAACTAGTCGACGAGGAGAACGACACCGTAGGCAGTGTCGTAGAGATTCGTGGTGCGGTTGGGCCGACACGTCTTCAGATAGAAGAGTCTCTGATAGGAAATGTACCTGTACGGAAGATTGCTGAGTGTAAAATTGACAGTGTGGTTCGAGTAAATGGTCGATTGGCAACGATAAAAGCAAAATTTTCTTTGACGAATCTTGCTAAAAGTGAAGGGCTTTTTACAGTTCAGCTCCCGTCCCGTTCGGTTGTGCAGTCAGTTGGAAACACTGCGAAAGTACTTAGTCGTGGTGGCTCTCCTTCAAGACCACAGGTTGTTGTGCGGGTTAATAAAACGAACGAGGGTAATGCATCTTTCGAGCTTGTTTGTGAGCGATCGATCGATACTTCGAGCGAAAACCCTATAGATGTCGGTGGTTTTTCTATTGACGAATTTCCACTATGGCGGCAATGGGGCCAGGTAAGCGTCTTTACCGATGACGAC
Organism: Planctomycetaceae bacterium; assembly: GCA_003509235.1. Taxonomy (GTDB): domain Bacteria; phylum Planctomycetota; class Planctomycetia; order Pirellulales; family UBA1268; genus UBA1268. The sequence goes on along the minus strand of DONH01000465.1, from coordinate 4,794 downwards.
TGGACTGTTGAGTGGATACCTCGGTCCGGAAATAGGCGAATTGATGCCCCTACAACACTCTCTCAGGAAGGGTTTGTTGCGGCGTTTGCATTTGATTCACAGCCTATGTCACTACCGTTACGAGTACTTCCACGGAGAAGTCAATTAGTTGTTGAACCAGAGTATACCTACCGTGTCACCAGGAATAGGTTGGAACTCTCGATTCGGCTCCAGGCCGTTGTTCGTGGGGTTGCGGCAAAGCAACTGAATATCTCGGTGCCGGGCTGGAAAATTGAGGGAGTTGGTCCCCCCAGCGTTGTTGATAGTGCATCTGTGTCAGAGTCTTCTGGGGTAGTCGTGGTGCCGTTCCTTAAACCAATAGCCGGAGAGGTAGTAGTTGAGCTGCAGTGCAGTCAACGCGTCGATCCTGACAGTGAAGAAGTGCGGTGGACGACACCCGTTCCAGAAGCCGATCTCGTTGGCCCCGCGCGTGTTGTAATTACATCCGAAAGTGATATTGAACTAGTTCCGGATACAGAACGAATTGTAGGCATGAGTCGACAAGTTTCGTCGCAGCCGAATAGATCTTCTGTTGATTTATCGAGGATGTCGTATCGAGTTCAGGCTGACAAATCAACTTTTGTCGCTACCCGACGTATTCTGGACCAACAGATTGATGCCTCGATTACTGCTCAAGTAGACGTAGGTTTACGTCAAGTGGTTGTGCAACAGGCAACACGTATAAATGTTGTTCATGTGCCGCTTCAATTTATTGAGTGGACGGTTCCGCAAAGTGTGATTGAGACAGGCAGCATAGAGGCTCGCTTCAATGGTCAGTTATTAACTCCCGAAGTCATCAGTCGATTCTCTGAAACAAATGAATCGGGGGGAGACGAGTCAATAAATGATGAGTTGGGAGATGGTGCTGGTGCGGACAGTATCGGGCGTTCCTGGCGTACTGTACGAGTCTTGTTACCAAATCCTTTGTTTGGAACTGGCGAGCTTGTAACGCGATACAGCGAAGACCTGCCAGAAATACCAGAAGAGGTGACAGTTCCTCTATCTATTCCCCTTTTACTCCCCAAGGGTGCCGTTATTGGACGTCAATCAGTAACGCTTTCTTCAGTTGAAGAATTAAATGTTGACGTGCGCGACGAGCGATGGAATCGAGAAGGGAATCTTCAAACGATTGGACTCGGTAGAACGTGGAACGCCTCACAGGGGCAAACGACAATCGATATTGCAATAAGTCAGAGCCAGACGGCCTTGCTTGGTGAAACAGTTGTAGAAGCAACCTGGGTGCGAACAACACTTCGCGGCCCAATGAGGTCTGATCAGTGGGCGTTTGCGGTGACAGGTGCATCTGATTCTTTGATCCTCACGCTTCCTGTTGTAGCGGACCAGAAAAATAGTGAGATGACAGGCAGCCAAATAGCCAGAGCTCGAGTGAATAACTCACCTTGGAGTGCCGCAGATGAAGCTACAGGAAGAATCAAACTCGACTTAGGGCAGGCGAGAGGAACTCACCTTGTTGAAGTTGAAGTTCGTCAGCCACGAGAAAAAAGTTTGGTAATCGGTGCAATACAAGGACTCGATTGGATCGACTTTCAGAGTTCTGGGATGCCAGCATCTTCTCTTTATAGCCGTGTTGTTTGGGAAATTTTGGTGCCTGATGGAGCCGAACTTCTTTTGGGTCCGCGAGGGTGGACAAGCCAGCAAGTCTGGGATTGGACCAGTCTAAGCCTGGGCCAGCTTCCGGCTGTGTCAGTTCAGGACTTGGCATCGTGGGTAACTGCAGCTTCAAGCCCTCAGTCAAATGGTCAGGGGAGACTCGGCGTTGGTTGGCTTTCGATGCCGAGAGATTTTATTGAACAGAGGCGGGTGTTTTGCGATGTTGGCAGTCCGACTGATGTCGGTGTGCTTCTTGTCCCGCGGTGGTTACTTGTACTTGTTGCAAGTGGACTTCCACTTGCTGTCGGTGTGGTAATAACGATTGTTCCAAGATCGGCAACCGTTGTTTTGGTTGCAGCGTCTGTCATTTTTATTGGCGGAATGGCAATAGCCCCTACAGTCACGCTCTGCATTTTGCAAGCAAGTTTACCGGGCCTTGCGCTTGCTGTGCCAGCGGGATTCGCCAGCTGGTGGCGTCTTCTGCTCAAAGGTCGTGCCCAAGGTACGTATGAGTTGGAGTCATGGGAGATGAAGCGACCTGAGTCTAAGAGAGGTACACCCCAAGAGTCATTGGTTATCAATATGAAGCAATCTACTGCGCAGGCGGCTGCTCCCGTTGCATCGTCTCAGCCAAAAGCTGAAACGGAGTAGTAGATAACTATGTGCAAACAAAATTATTTTCACAAACCGTTTTTGCAAATTCTCTTAGTAGCCGTTGCTTTTGTTTTTTGTAGAGCTAGTGCGCAACAAGACAATTTTTTATTCGGCGCGGATGTAAATGAAGCCAAAGGAGGTGCAGTCTCCCTCCTTGAAGTTGGCAAGAGGTCCTTCTCTCGGGTGTATGTGCCTCCCGGTCGTCTCTCTGATGTTGTTCGTGATAAGACCCGTTATATCCCTATGGACGCCACGGAATTTGAAAAGGTTGTCCAGCAACTATTACCCCGAGATACGAGTAGTGCTTTTGAATCGCCTCAACCGGTTGCCGAGCATGTGCTCTACGAAATGAAACTTGATGATTCAGGCGTTCTTCATGGGAATGTTTCTGTACGATATTCAGGTTCAGGTGCAGAGGTTGAGATTTGGCCAGGAGAATCGCAGTTTCAGAATATCCTCTGGTTCGATGAGGAAGGCTCTGGTTCGAAACAAATCGATTGGCTCCAAGAAAGTGCGAAACGACAGCAACGAGAGAGATCGTTCAAGTCGAATGGCATGCCCGTTGATTTGTTCGGAAAGCCCGGTGGTTCGATAGATTTCTCGTCGCCAGGTGCTGGTAGATTGTCTGCAAACCTTCAAGTCCCACCAGTGCGTATAGATCGCTCGCTCAATCAAGGTGTTTCTTTCAGTGTCGGCCGGTCAACCTTTTTGTTTCCGCAGATCCCCTCTTTGTCGACGGTAATAGTTCTTGATCTCCCTGAAACGGTTGTGCCGTTGATTACGGGTAATAATCCAAGCAATAAGAGGATTGATAGTGGTTCATTAGGTGCTGATCAATATCTTCGGTGGCGCTATGTGCTTGGACCAAGACACTTTTTCAAGATGACACTTTCACCTCGTCGTGCCAGTCGGTGCTCAATTTGGTCTAGCGTTTTTGTCGGAGAAAGAACGGTTGATATTGGAACAGTCGTCCTCCCCGAAACTGTCTGGTCCGAAAGATCTCTACAACTCATGATTAATGAACAGACGGAAGTCATCAGTGCCGAGGCGTTTGAATACGGTTCGAGGCAAATCAGTAAATCGGATAAGCTGGAGTTTCGCCAGGAATCCAACGATACGATTAGCGTCGTGTTGCCAGCAACGTTTATTGGGACCGATCGCGGTATCTTGTTACGGAGTGCCATTTCCAGCATTCGCCAGAATAATGAGCGACTGCAACTTCCTGGAGTGGCAATTGATCCGGAGTTCTGGGTTGGGGGTGGTTTTGTCGTAGACGTTAAAAATAGCCTTCAGTTCTCCAATGTAGCGACAGAAAATTGCCTTGTGATTGCATCAGAAAAAGCCGAGAAATGGCCGAAGGTAGTCACTGGAAGTAAGGGTACACCCGCGCGCCCAGTAAGCCAGTCCAATACATTGGGATTTGTGTTCGAGCAACAGAGCGCAGATGGTTCATGCGGTGTTTCAGTTGTGAAGAGACAGCCAGATTTTGATGTTGCTCGTGTCACAACGGTCGATGTCTCTTCGGCCTCACTTATTGGACGTGCTGCCTGTGATATTTACGTCAGACGCGGTAGCGTGCACAGGATCGTCGGACGTATTGGTAAGGAATGGTTTATCGACTCAGTCGAACCTTTGATCACTGAAGATAGAACGGTTAATCGTAGGGTAGAAACAGAACAATACATTTCTGATCGTGTGCAAAGCGATCTCGGTAAAGAGTTGGGGGTATCATATGAGTGGAAAATAGTGCGAGGCAAGAACGGAGATCAGCTTGTGCTCGATTTGCCAAGGGCTATTCACGATGGAGAGAGTCTACGCATTAGGATAACAGGACATCGTCGTGGTGTGCCGGCTGGGGGGCTAATTCGATCAGCAGACGCCGACATGATCCAGCTTGTTGGTGAGGTTTCTGAGCAAGCCTGGGTCGACCTGCGAACAAGTCCAGAAAACACATTGCTAAAGGTCAAGGGACCAGAAAATGAGCCCCTGTTTGAACCTCGTTTAACACTACTTGCTGAAGAAGGTGTCTGGCGACAACGTGTTGCCGTAGGTCGGCTTGCTTCGCCAGAGGTGTTCCGCTTTCTTCGTAGAAGGCCTCCGCTTGAGGTTCTCGCGCAATCACAATTCACAGTTCGTGGAGATCAATTAAGTGAAACGTATAGTTTTTCATGTCAGGAATTTCAGGGTGAACTTGATGCTGTCACTGTGCACTTTTCAGAACCAGTTGGAAATCTAGATTGGTCAATTCTTTCTGACGATGAAACAACGGCTATTGCTCGTCGTCTCAATACTACTGAGTCAAATATTGCCACAGAGTCGAACAGCGCAAAGAGGTCTGCAAAAGAGTCCTGGTTGGTCGAATTGAATCCTCCGGTGACAGGAGCAACAACTCTCAGGGCAACTGGAAAACGGGACTTTATTGAAAAGTCTGCTATTCCTTTGGTGTGGATTGAATCAGCAGTTTCGCCACAGGGTCGTATCAGTATCAAA
>DONH01000143.1:2922-6985 GCA_003509235.1 Planctomycetaceae bacterium | reverse complement strand
AGCAAACCAACAAGAACACCAATAATGGCTATCACCACCAGTAACTCAATAAGCGTAAACGCCCGACACTTCCGTCGCTTGGTTTCTGAGATTCGCAGTTTCATCATGGATTGATTGGTAAGGGATTTCATCTGTGTTGCGTTGATTATACGTAGCCCCTATGTAGAAAAATTTCGTACATGCATCTGATTATTGCTCATTGCTCCTGAAAATCAAACTCACTCCAACAATTACCTTCAAGGTGTCTGACTCCCAACGACATACAGTGCGATAGCAGTCGTCATACAGAAAGCGGCGAGTAGTTGTCTAAAGAAGACATTCCGTTCGATTCTGCTTTCGAGGTAATGCCAGCCTTGACCAGACACTATGGCCCCCAGAAAAACAGACACAATACCGCGAGTTGATTGCAATATTGTGCTCAATATCACACCCACAAAGCCAATGCATGCATAGAGCCCAAACATCGCAAGGAGCCATGCTATGGAGTATTCACATGCAGCAAACCAGTCTCGGTTTGTTGGTCGTGGGTGTCTTGCGTATTCGAAAAGTGCCAGTGGGGAAACAATGAGTCCAATAAATACATATGTTACGAGAAGTGCCAGGCACCCCACGGACAAGCGACTTAGGAAAACTGCTTTCTGCATTGCATCGATCATTTCGACAATTCCAAGGTCAGCAATCGCAAAGCAGACACAACCAGATGAAAGAAGAAGCAATGATTGTACAGGCAGCCCCGCCCCCCCCTGCTGAAGAAGAATTGCAGCGACAGCACATAGGGTTACCGCAAACCACTGCTCGACTGAGAGTGTTTGTCCGAAAACCAGTGAGACTATCAGGCCCAGAGCAATTATTTTCAGACCCAATAGAGGTGAAAGACGAGACGCATCACTTCTTCTGAGTACGCGAAAAACAGCAGATGTTCCAAAAAAGTAGGTTCCTGTTGATACAAAGCATGGAAGCCAAATGTTCCACCTCCAGATTTTAGAAAAAAGAATTTCTGAAGAATAGCTGAATAAGGCGAAAAGCCCGCACGTGAAACCCATGATCACATGGGCAAAGATGAGTAGCCGCCTGCTGGCATGTTTCTCACGAGTGCCGTGGTGCCGCGAGATTAAATATGACAACGAACTAAAAAAAGCTGCTGTAAGACCAGCAACAATGCCAAAGAAGAGAGTATTCAAAACATTCCAACTGGACGGAGCGGACGGCGACATGTGGCCCACAATCACCAGACTTTACCTACTCGGCACAGTCGGTGCGACCGTTTCTTCTGTTTCGTCTTCGAAGCGGCCGATCGGGCGACCTGCAATTTATACGGCGGGTAGAGTTGAGGGAAGAAGTTTTTTACCACACAGGAAAATATTCAAATGGCAAGTGCCAACCAGCGGATTGCCGGTGGGGTAGCCCAGGGTCTCGCAAACGGTGATTACATTATCGATCCCGACATTCCACAACGGGTGGGTGCCAACCGTCTACGACACATCATTGCGATTATCCTTGTGCCGGTTGTCTTCTTTATCTCGATGGCGCTCATTAGTTTCGATCCAGCTGACCCGCCCGCCAGCCGGGCGTTCCCACCTCGCGTCGAACCAACCAATCTGTGTGGCCATCTAGGTTCCACAGTCGCAACACTCATTTACCAATCAACCGGTGTTGCCGGTTGGCTTGGAGTGGTTTTCCTCGCGGGGCTTGCCGTTGGCCTCTTCCGTAAACAGCGCTTTCAGGATTTGCCATGGCGTACAACTGGCGCTGTACTGTCCATCATCGGTCTTGCCACACTCGCCACCCTTTTTCTCCCACGTTTCATTCCACGTCCTGTGTGGGGGCCCGGCGGTCTCGGTGGTACGTTATTCGCAGACCTTGCCACCCGCTATCTCGCACATACTGGTGCCGCAATTACTGCTGCAACCGTTCTCGGATTGGGGCTCTTTCTTGCCTCTGATCAAATAATTATCAAATGTGGCGTGTGGCTTACAAGCTTACTCACTCGGCTCGGCGATCATAGTATTTCCTTCATTCACGCCACACTCTCAGGATTTGGCGTCCTTGCCAAAGACTCGACCGAAGAAGCCGAGGACCTTGCGTGGTGGCAGAAACGACGCAAAGCAAGAGACGTGTTCGACGAAGAGGACGAAGATCCCTCCGACGATTTGTCTATTCGCGTCCGTGGACGGAAACAAAAAGACGAGGTAGCCGCTGAAGAATACGAGGAGTACCAAGAAGAGGAAGAGGAATATGAAGAAGAGACTGAAGAAGTGACACCACCAGTCTCTGCAATTGTTCCTATCAAAAACCGACAGACGAGGCCTACACGACAACTCGAGCTCGATATCACACCTGACCCTGAAGGTAATTACGAACTCCCTTCTCTCGACCTTCTCCTGCCTCCGGAACAACTCGAACTAGACGAACAAGAAGCTGAGGTTCGCAAACGAGCAAAAATCCTTGAGAAAACATTTGCCAACTTTGGATTTAAAGTTCGCGTTGTTGAGGTTGAAACCGGCCCAGTCATCTCGCAGTACGAGATCGAGCTTGAAGCAGGCTTACGACTTGCCAAAATTACGAACCTTGCCGATGACCTCGCCATTGCACTCCGTGTGCCTAGTGTTCGGATTGTTGCGCCGATCCCTGGAAAAAATTCAGTGGGTGTTGAGGTCCCGAATACCGACAGGCAAATGGTACGACTGCGCGAGGTTATGGAAGAAACTCACGCCAAAAGTCGTAACATGAAGATTCCGATTTACCTTGGTAAGGATGTCGGAGGAAATCCGATGGCAGTTGATCTCGCGACCATGCCGCACCTTCTCATTGCAGGCCGAACTGGTACAGGAAAAAGTGTTTGCCTCAATTCGATCATTGTTTCAATGTTGATGACGAGACGACCTGATGAGGTTCGCATGCTAATGATCGATCCAAAGATGGTCGAGCTGACGCCCTACAAGTCATTACCTCATCTCATGCATCCAGTTGTGACCGACATGAAAAAGGCCGAGGCGATTCTCGCATGGGCAGTTGACAAGATGGAGCAACGATACACCCTGCTGGCGCGGGCGGGCGTGCGCCATCTCTCGCAATATAACTCTCTTGGGCGAGATGAACTCTTGAAACGTATCCGGCCTGAGAATGACGAAGAGGCTGATTCAATCCCAACCACAATGCCATTTATTGTCATGATTGCTGATGAGATTGCAGACATGATGATGACTGCCGGCAAAGAAATTGAACAGTACATCATCCGACTCGCACAGAAAAGCCGCGCGGTTGGTATCCACCTCATTCTCGCCACCCAAAAACCAACAGTCGATGTAATAACTGGCCTGATTAAGAGTAACCTGCCTGCGAGAATCGCGTTTCAGGTTGCCAGTCGCACAGATAGTCGCGTTGTTCTTGACGAGTGTGGGGCAGAACGACTTCTTGGGAACGGTGATATGTTGTTTCTTTCACCCGGCACCAGTCTCACTCAACGTGGGCAGGGAACCTTTGTAAGTGATGATGAAATCGGTCGAGTCATGGCGACCGTGGGCACCAATGAACCTCAATATGCAAAGGAACTGGTTAACCTGCAGCCAGCCGCAACCGGTGATGTATCCGCTAAGAGCCCTACGGCGAAAGATCGTGATGAATTGTATGAAGCAGCGGTAGAGGTGGTCATTCGTGAAGGACGGGGAAGTGTTTCCCTCCTCCAGCGTGCCCTTGGTGTCGGATACGGCCGTGGGGCGCGTATGGTCGATTATATGGCTGAAGATGGAATCGTCGGCCAATACGCTGGCAGTCAGGCTCGTGAAGTACTCATGACCATGGATGAATGGGCGGCAGCACAGGGTGAGGAACCACTTCCCCCAGACCCACCACCTCGCCGGCTTAAAATCAATCCCCATGCGGAGGAAACGGTGTCTGAAGACGAAGATGAACCCATACAAGGCGACGAGCCGTCCATCGTCGCTGAAGTTGATGAGGATGAAGAGGACAGTGAGGAATATGCTGCATCAGAGGACGGGGACGTCGAAGAAGATGAAGAATACGAGTACGTCTACGAAGACGATGAAGAAGACGATGAAGAAGA
>DONH01000143.1:2222-2558 GCA_003509235.1 Planctomycetaceae bacterium | reverse complement strand
CATCAGTCATCTTGCTTCTCTCAATCAATGTGGCAGAACACCTAGTAAACCGTGTCCGGATCTTTTCGGGACGGGAAGTCTCTTAAAGGGTTTTTCTATGCAATGGTGGTTCGTCGGGGCTGCGGCTCTCGCCGGTAGTTTTATCGCAATCCAAGCAGCAGCAAATAGTGCGCTTCGCGACTCGTTAGGGAGTCCCTGGTATGCAGCCTTTTTCTCCATTACCGGCACAATGGCATGCGCTATTCTATTTTTAGTCTGTATTCGTCCCCCGCTTCCTACAACGAGTATGCTTCGCGACGGAGCCTGGTGGAATTGGATCGGCGGACCGCTAGGCGC
>DONH01000143.1:1314-1896 GCA_003509235.1 Planctomycetaceae bacterium | reverse complement strand
GCGGTTGTACTTTCAGGAACGCTTCTTGTGCCCCGACTTGGTACTGCGACATTCCTAGCTGCAGTGGTCGCAGGACAATTGGCCTGCTCCCTTGCAATTGATCACTATGGACTCATGAACATTACCCAGCACCCCATTTCGTTGGGGAGGTTCCTTGGAGTCGCTTTGGTTTTTGCAGGGGTTCTTGCTGTCAAATATCTCTAATATTGAAGCGGGGGCCTTCGCTCGATCTGGAATATTTCTCTAAAAAGCAGCCACTTGCCTACGAGATGGCTTTCGAGTCGAGTCAAACGACGGTATTCTGATATTTGGTGGTTCTCCAAGAGATTGGTAATCAATGCGTACGATTGAAATCTATGACACAACGCTCCGAGATGGCTCCCAAGGGGAAGGTGTGAACTTTTCTCTCGAAGACAAATTATCAATTGCAAAACGGCTTGATGAAGCGGGCATAAATTTTATTGAGGGTGGGTACCCCCTCTCGAATCCAAAAGACTCACAGTTTTTCAGTCGTGCCTCCGAACTTGGCCTGAAACATGCGCAACTCTGTGCTTTCGGAATGACACGCCGACGGGGTACGGA
>DONH01000143.1:0-999 GCA_003509235.1 Planctomycetaceae bacterium | reverse complement strand
CGGGGTACGGAGGCACGCCTCGACCCAGGCATGAAAGCACTTCTTCAAGCGCGTACTCCCGTCGTGACCATTGTTGGAAAAACATCTAGTTTCCACGTCGAAACTGTTCTCGGTGTCAGTCTCGATGAGAATCTCAATATGATTCGTGATACAGTTGAGTACCTCACATCAGAATCAAGAGAAGTATTTTATGATGCCGAACATTTCTTTGATGGTTGGAAGCTTGACTCAACATATTCGTTGGAGACTCTCCGTGCCGCAGTAACCGGTGGTGCAACCCGTCTTGTGCTCTGTGACACAAATGGGGGGACCCTCCCAACTGAAGTCGCTGCCATCGTCGCTGAGGTAACCAAATCTATAGCGACTCCACTCGGGATTCACTGCCATAATGATTGTGATGTAGCTGTTGCCAACACACTCAGTGCAATCAATGCTGGCTGCATTCAGGCTCAAGGAACCATTAACGGGATCGGGGAGCGTTGCGGCAATGCAGATGTCATTTCAGTAGCAGCAAATCTGGCTTTGAAGCTGCCAGAAACGGTGGTTCTTGCCAACGCCCGTGGTGAAGCAGGTGGAGTCGCACACCTCACAGAATTATCACGATTTGTTTATGAAACAGCGAACATGTCCTACCGGCCAGGCCAGCCTTTTGTCGGAGCGAGTGCATTTGCTCATAAGGGCGGCATGCATGTTCACGCAATTGCCAAGTCAACAAAGTCGTACGAGCACATCAGCCCAGAATTGGTAGGAAATTCACGTCGGGTACTTGTAAGTGAGCTCTCAGGGCGATCGAATATCACTGCAATGGTCAACCGTCCCGATGTGAAAAATGATCGTGTACTTCTGGACAAGGTGCTACAAGAAGTCTGTCGGCTAGAAAATGAGGGCTGGCAGTTCGAGGCTGCCGACGCTACCTTCGAACTCTTAGTTGACCGTTCTGCTGGAACCTTCGAACCGAAGTTTCAGAAACTCGCCTACAACGTTGATGTGGAGAGTTCT
>DONH01000331.1 GCA_003509235.1 Planctomycetaceae bacterium | reverse complement strand
AAAAACTTCAGTCAAGAACCAGCCGCCTACAACAAACTATTCTTGATACAAGAACCAGAATTTCCGAACTTCGAACAGAGCTTGCCGATTTGAATGGCCGGCTCATGGCTGAAGGAAAACAAAGAGAGCGAGCGATCAAAAAGAGTTCCGCCGCCAGCCGAACGACCGCTCGTCGCTAGCGACTGATTTCGTTTTGGCATATTTTGGATACGTCACAACGTAACCAAAAATACCTGACTGCCCCTAGAACCTCTGCTTTCCGTCACTCTTTTGCCATTTTGTGGCCATCCATCGACGACGGCCATGTTCCTCCAGTACACTTAACGTTCCGCGTTTTGGGCTTCACTTAATGGCCTGAGACATACTCCTTGTTGTTCTTTTTTCAGGAAAAATACCCGCTGATGACGACCGTTACTGATGGCCCTAAAACGGGAACCAATTTAAAAAAGGCCGTTCACCACCACCGCCTTGCGAGCAAGAGAGGCCTTCTTGAGCGGTTATTTACTCTTTGGTTTCGTGGATTTGTTTACAACCAAATATGGGAAGATCCACGGGTTGACGCCGAAGCGCTAAACATCGGTCCACATTCAAGTCTGCTAACGATTTCGAGTGGTGGTTGCAATGTATTGAATTATCTCGTGCACAAACCGAAAAAAATTGTTGCTGTCGACCTGAACTCCAATCACATGTGCCTTACGCGACTGAAGCTCGCGGCAGTAAAATATCTTCCTGATTACGACACTTTTTATAATTTTTTTGGCTACGGTCAGCATAAGGAAAACATTGCTGCCTACCAAAAATACATTCGGGACAATATTGATCCTGCCACTCGATCATTCTGGGAGTCAAGCGATTGGCCAGGAAAAACAATCGGGCCGAAGCGCATTAGTTACTTTAAACGAGGCCTTTACAACCAGGCAAAACTTGGCCAGTTCCTTCGCGTCATACACGGACTTGCGCGTCGTTTGGGAAAGGACCCTGCTAAACTTCTAGAAGCTCGCTCTATTGCTGAGCAGGAGAAGATTTTTGATGAGTATTTCAGTCCTCTCTTCAACAATCGCCTCGTACGATGGATGGGGAGGCAACCTGTAGCCGTTTACAGTCTTGGCATCCCGCCAAGTCAGCATGCGGCAATGCTCGAAGAATCTGGCGGTAGCGGACAAAAGCTTTTTGATACGTACAAGGAGCGAATTCGTCGTCTTGCATGTGGTTTTCCCCTGGATGACAACTACTTTACCTGGCAATGTTTCGGACGCCGATACGATCACGAAAACAGAAAGGCACTGCCGGAGTACCTCAAAAAAAAGAATTACGACACGATTCGCGAGATGGTCGATCGAGTCGAGACTCATGTTGCTTCACTTGGCGACTACCTTCGTACTGCCGAGCCGGATTCACTCAACGGATTCATTCTTCTAGACAGCCAAGACTGGATGCCTCCACACGTCATCGATGACTTATGGAGTCTGATAGCGAAGGTTGGAGCAGAGGACACTCGCGTCATTTTCAGAACAGCGGGAGAAAAATCGCCCGTCGATGAGGCGTTTTCACCAGAAACGGCCGCTCAATTTCACTACAACCCAGAAGAATCCCGCCGGCTTCACGAACAGGATCGATCAGCGATATACGGGATGTTCCATATCTACAACAAGGTTGCTGCCTCGGAAAATCAATGACCGATACTTCAGAATCTGTTCCATCGCCCCAATCACCGGTTTCCTCATCGAATAACAAATTGTCTACTGCGCACGATCAAGCCGTAGCGATGGACAATATGTATCGTTTTACGCGGCATATCTATGACCTCACCCGACGCTATTACCTTCTTGGCCGGGACCAACTTCTTGAAGAAGTTGTGACAGGCCCTGATACAGCGACTCTTGAAGTAGGATGTGGAACCGCTCGCAATTTGATCAAACTCGGGAAACGTACAACAACGGGTTCACTCTACGGGCTGGATGCATCCCACGAAATGCTTGAGACTGCTTCAAAAAGCATCTCTTCTGCTGGCCTACCTCACGGTGACAATCCACCGATCATGCTGCGACAAGGGTTGGCAGAAGAACTTGACGGGGTGAAGATGTTCGGTCGTGACGAACCGTTTGACACAATCTTCTTCTCTTACTGCCTGTCGATGGTACCAACCTGGCCAGGTGCTCTTAAGGCCGCTTTTGCGAATCTCAAGCCAGGTGGAGAACTACTCATTGTTGATTTCTGGGACCAGGCAGATCTACCTTTCTTCTTTGCACGAGGGCTCAAAAAGTGGCTTGCATGTTTTCATGTCCACTATCGGCCTGAACTCAACAAAGCCATCTCTGCAATGTCAGAACAAAAAGGCTGCACAGTCACATTCAAATCAATTCACCGACGCTATGCGTATCTTGCGACCGTCAAAAAATCCTAAACAAATTCCCAAGGATAGAACCCTGGGCCTGGGAACGGAAGGATGAAGTACGCACCAGTCAGTGCAGCAGCTTCTAAAGCCGCACCTCGTAAACTCATTGCAGGTGCAGGAACAGTCCATGGCGCACAATCGCCTGGCCTGTAATAGCCAAGAGGATACATGCACTCCCAAGGTAATTCGACGCCCATTTTATATGGAAGAAACGCTGCTGTTGTAAAAAAGTGACCTGCCGACAAGAACGGATCTGCCACCGGATGGACGGAATGTCCATACCGTTCAAAGTTCCACTGTTCAAAATAAAGTGGCTTGTGACAATACCCGGCAGCTCTCCACGTCATCGTTGTATTCGCAAATTGCCGAGGCTCCCAACCTTCTCCTTCGAGGCGGCATTCACACGGAAAATCATTTCCGGCAACACCAGTGACGTGGATATCCAAATTGATTGAAGCAAGAGTATCGGCTCGCAACTTATCCAGTTCTTCCCGACAATCGTCCGCGGCATCCAAGCAACTGCTGGGAACCTCTGAAGACGTGAGCCGAATGTCCTTTTTAAGGAGAGGAGAGCGACTATCACTCCCACCATCTATCGTCGAAGCGATTGTTTCGTAAGATTTCTTTCTTGTCGTCATGGCAGCATTTTGAACGGCAAACTTAGCACTCGGCGAAAAGTCCTGCCAACCATCTGCCGTTGCCACACTACAAACCAAAACACTTGCCATGAAGGCCATTACTGGAGAAGCCGAGCAGTACGCCGGTTTCAATTTTCCCCTAGTCGTCGGAATCCATCGTGTAGTTAGGGGCTTCATGCGTAATAGCGATGTCATGAGGATGACTTTCTCGAACAGTTGCGGCAGATACCTGAATAAAACGAGCGTCTCGCCGTAGGTCTTCAATTGTTTGCGTTCCACAATAGCCCATCCCGGCCCGTAGGCCACCGACAAGCTGATAAACAAACATGCTCAGAGACCCTTTGAAAGGCACCCGGCCTTCCACGCCCTCTGGAACGAGTTTGTCCGAATTCCGACCATCCTGCTGCTGCCGATACCGCTCACTTGAACCCTGCACCATTGCTCCCAACGATCCCATCCCGCGGTATGCCTTGAACGTTCGACCGTGAAAAAGTACGGTCTCACCTGGGCTCTCCGCGACACCAGCTAGCAAACCGCCAACCATGACACAGTTAGCTCCAGCTGCAATCGCTTTCGTAATATCTCCCGAGTAGCGAATACCTCCATCAGCGATGATTGGAACATCCGTACCGGCAATTTCCTGTGCTGCTTCCCAGACCGCAGAGATCTGCGGAACACCAACACCGGAAATAACCCGTGTAGTACAGATCGACCCAGGACCGATCCCAACTTTGATCCCATCTGCACCAAATTTCAAAAGATCTCGACAGCCTTCCCTGCTTGCCACATTCCCCGCAATCACCTGAATTTCCCATTGCTTCTTAATTTCCTGGACTGTCTCCATCACATTGCTCGAATGACCGTGCGCCGAGTCCACAACAAGCACATCAACGCCCTTGGAAATAAGGCTCTCAGCTCTTTCAAAATCAAATACACCAACGGCCGCTCCAACCCGTAAGCGTCCCTGATTGTCTTTACACGCATTTGGGAATCGCTTGAGCATGTCGATATCTTTGATAGTAATGAGTCCGGTGAGTACACCGTTTTCATCCACCAGTAATAATTTTTCGACCTTATTTGCCATGAGGACTTTTTCTGCCTCATCAAGCGTTACCGTGCCAGTCGCCGTGACCAGCCCAGTTTGTGTCATGATTTCAGCGATGGGGGTGTCCCCCCGTTCGAGAAATCGCAAATCACGTTTTGTGATTATTCCAACCAGCTTTTGACCCTCGGTTGTGAT
Source organism: Planctomycetaceae bacterium (assembly GCA_003509235.1). Classification (GTDB taxonomy): domain Bacteria; phylum Planctomycetota; class Planctomycetia; order Pirellulales; family UBA1268; genus UBA1268. The sequence goes on along the minus strand of DONH01000331.1, from coordinate 1,595 downwards.
TGGCACCCCAGAGATATTTGACTGAGCCATAACTTCTCGTGCACGCGCTACCGTGGCTGTTGGCGGTAGTGTTACCGGGTCAGCAATGATTCCATTAGCTGTTCTTTTGACCTTATCAACCTCATCTGCCTGACCTTCGATCGAGAGATTCTTATGAATGACTCCCAATCCACCTTCTTGGGCCAATGCGATAGCCATCGCACTTTCAGTCACAGTGTCCATTGGTGAGCTCACAAGAGGGAGGTTCAGCTCAATAGATCGAGTCAACCGGGTACTGACATCAACCTCCGACGGAACAACCGTTGAAAATCTCGGGATCAGCAGCACGTCATCAAAAGTAATCCCAGCTTGAACGATTTTCCCTTCCATTACGATCTCCTGCCTCCGATGAATTTGAAATCTCTCTCTGTGGAAACACCACTGCTTAAACGCCGCGGAGTACGACCGCTTAAGACGCTGAATCAGTTAAATAAAACCCGTCAGCTTCTGTATATTCCTGCCCACTCACTCGCTTCGGGAAGTTCGGATTATGCGGGCAAAACCGGAAAAAAGGCAACGGCCAGGCATCAGGACGCTATTCAAGGGGCACTGATGTACCGAGAACCGGCGCCGTTGAAAACCATAACCTACGTTTAAGTGACCTTTGTTTCCTTTCTCTTCCCATCATACACGGCACGCGGATCTCACGTAATCCTCTCCGTTTCAACCGCACGAAAGACAACCTTCGTACCTTTTCACCATGCAATACGACCAACACGTTTCTGAAAACAATACAGCCTCAGATGACATCGCAAACCCAATTGCGAGACCTGATAAAACAACTTTTGAAGCACACCTTGCGAGACGAAGGTACGGTCGCTTTACTCTCACTGAAGCGATACGACCCGCATGGCAACTCGGCATAATACCAGAGGCGGGCTATCGTCATGACTCATACAGAGATCCGGTAACAGGAGAAATTTTACCTGCGATCGTTGCCGCAGTATCAAGTGAACGGCTCTTTGATACCTTCCTCCAACTCATTGAATCCCTTGGCGATACGTGTGATGTTGTGCTTGAATCATCTCACGAACATAAGAGCAATCCGAAAGAATACCGACGCGAGGGTATCGAACGGATTCTTCTTGAAAGCCAACTCTGGAATTTCGAAGATCTCCTTCTCAATGATGGCTGTACTAGTATCGCTGTCCTCCATTCAGAGAAACCTTTTGAAGTGCAACTTGACGAGCATAAGTTACTCATTGCCTACGCACCAGCTATGCACACGTTTGAAACAATACTTTGTGAACAAGGCGTTTGGCAGAAGAAAAACCTACGAGTCATTTCACAGGGTGACCACATGCATACCTCAACAAATCATTATAAGACTCAATTTGAGGACCTTGTCTCCAACATCCATGCCGACCTTTAAGAACTGGTGCCCTCTTTCTCAGGCCATACAGCTACCACGCCCGGTCAGCCACATCCACTCGAAGCCTCTCCACAGCCTGAAAATTCCGGAGAAACGAAGCGGGTATTCCGCCAAAAAATTGGCCTTGAGTCAGGAGCCCCATTCAACGAGTCTTACCTAGCTTTATGACAACATTCAGGTTGCT
>DONH01000229.1 GCA_003509235.1 Planctomycetaceae bacterium | reverse complement strand
CAGCGAAGTGAATGATCAGCAGGTTGTCTACCTAAAAGAGGTTGAGGGAGATCGGACATTCCCAATTCTGATTGGCCTCTTTGAAGCTACAAGCATTGACCGCAGGGTCAAACACAGTGCAACACCGCGACCCCTCACCCACGACCTTCTCGTCGCAGCCGTCGAGCTTCTTGGGGGTGAATTTCAAGACGTCGTCATTTCGGAATTAAAAGAACACACCTACTACGCAACTCTACGTGTAGAAAAAGATGGCGGTATCGTTGAGATTGACGCCCGACCGTCGGATGCAATAGCTGTCGCAATCACCTGCGAACCAAACCTACCGATCTATGTGGCCGAAGATGTCCTCGAGAATGTCATCGGGCAGTGAGCCCGCTCGTGACCCTCCTGTCTCACTGTCGTTAATCTACGACGCCCTGCCCATTACTTTAGTTCGAACGCAGTTCGTAAGATACTGAGCGATCGCTCCCCGTGTTCGGCAGCAACCAAAACATTGACCCGAACCTCACTCGTACTAATGAGATCAATGTTGATGCCAGCATCAGCAAGTGGTGCAAAAAGTTTGTCAGCTACCCCCGCATGGCTTCTTATGCCAACACCTGTAATAGAAAGTTTTGCAACTTCGGGGACATCTGTCGTCTCCGCACCACGGGTCTGAGCAATATTTTTCGCTGCCGCAAGCGCCCGTTGCCGGTCTGCCGCGGGAACTGTAAACGAAATTTCAGCCCGACCGTTTCGGGGAAAGCTCTGCACAATCATATCGACGTTCAGGCCAGCTCGGCCAACTTCTTCGAATACCGCCGCTGCAACACCAGGTGTGTCAGGTAAATCCATGAATGTCACCAACGCCTGAGACATGTCCAGCTGACAGTCCTCAATCGCAAGGTCTTCCATACCTTCCAATCGTCTGACAACCTCAAGTGGGTCTGACTTTTGAACCGGTGCGACATCGCCAGGAAAACTGTCATCGACAAAACTGTCAAGCCCAAATGCTTTGTGGGCAGCCTCGACGCTTTTTTGCGCGTTCTTCCGATCCACAAGAACCGAAACTTTAATCTCACTTGTAGTGATCATGTGCACATTAATTTTCGCAGTTGAGAGGGCGTCAAACATTGTTGCAGCAACCCCTTCTGCATCAACCATGCCCGACCCAACAATGGATACCTTTGCTACATCGGGATCGTGCGTTACACCAGCTGCTCGGAGACGTTCAGCGACAGAACTTGTAATCTCCAGCGCAGCTGGCACGTCTTGATTTGTCACCGTAAATGAGATGTCAGCCGTTCCACCTGTACCCGCGTTTTGAATAATCATGTCAACCGAGATACCATTCGATGCCAATTCAGCGAACAACTGATGGCTGGCTCCTGGTTGATCAGGTACATCCTCAACCGTGACTCGTGCTTCATCCTTTGCCAACGCAACCCCAGTCACAGTACGTCGGCTGGTCAAACCAGAAGAGATTTCAGTCCCGGGCCCATCCTCAAAACTCGAACGAACGAAAATTGGTACACCAAACTTTTTCGCAAACTCTATGGAACGTGAATGCATGACCCCTGCACCTAAACTGGCAAGTTCGAGCATTTCATCATGGCTCACTGTCGCCAGCCGCTTTGCGCCGCAATGAACCCTTGGGTCAGTCGTATAAATCCCATCTACATCAGTGTAGATTTCACAACGATCTGCGTTCAGAACCGCGGCTAGAGCCACCGCCGTCGTATCAGAACCTCCGCGCCCGAGCGTCGTAATGTTGCCATCTGGGTCAAACCCCTGGAACCCTGCTGCTATGACGATCGCACCACCCTCGAGTAAACCCCTCACATGGTCCGTTGAAATCGACTGAATACGAGCCCTCGTGTGACTTGAATCAGTGCGAATGCCGATCTGGCCGCCCGTAAGACTCACAGCTTTGTGACCCATACTTTGAAGGGCCATCGCAAAAAGAGAAACACTTACCTGTTCACCCGTAGAGAGCAACATGTCCATTTCACGTGCACTAGGACTATCAGTGATCTGTCCAGCAAGCCGTACGAGTAGGTCAGTTTGTTTCCCCATTGCACTGACCACAACAACCACCTGATCGCCGGCCGTATGCCGCAGTGCGGCCTTCTCTGCAGCCCTCACAATTTTTTCAGGATCGGCTACGCTCGTGCCACCAAATTTTTGAACAACTCGTGCCATAAAAGGCTTCGTCCTTAATTAAACCAGAAATACTGAATTTTAATTCACTGTGTCGGGGTTGAGCTGTCCCTCAGCATCATCGAATAGAGTACCTATCAGAGTTGAGCCCTGCGTAATAGTTGGTCCAATTGCAACGGCCTTCTCGTCATACGATTGGGCTGACATACCGTCCACGCCGATACCAGCGATGATAAATGGGACAAGACCACGGGAGTGCATCCGAGTTGAGCAGAATGTTGGATGATCAGGACACACAAAAACGCGATAGGGCTCTCCATTGCTCGCCTGCTGCTCCAGGTGACTGATGACGGGCGCAACTATCTTTTCATCAATTTCTTCAAGAGCCTTTACCTTGGCTAATGCGTTTCCTTCATGCCCAGCTTCATCAGGGGCTTCAACGTGAACACACACCAGATCGGACTCACTAAACTCGTCGATGGCGGCCTGCCCTTTTGCCGCATAATCTGTATCGAGATAGCCGGTAGCACCCTCTACCTCTCGGCAACGCCACCCAGCCAATTCTGCCAGTCCACGGAGAAGATCCACTGCGGTAATCATTGTTCCTTGTACGCCATACAAAGATTTAAATGTTCTAAACGCGGGCCGCTGACCTGCGCCCCATAGCCACACATGGGTCGCAATACCAAGTCCTTTGCTCTTGCGACTTCTATTTACCGCGTGATCTTTCAACCACGTCTCGCTGTGCTCCATTATCTCGGTGAGCAACCGGCTTCCAGTTCCTCTTGGGAAAGCATCTGAGATGAGTTGGTTCACTCGATCATGTGGAGCAGTGGTACGCAGGCCGTCACCAAGATCACAGTGACCACCAACGTTTCCCCGAAAGAGCAGCAGATTACGATAGCTGACACCGGGCACAAACTCCCACCCCTTGAGGTCTGGAAAATCCTTTGCCAGACCCTGCTGTGCTGTCTCAAGTAACTCCGTTGCCTCAGGTGTTGCGATGTGGTCTGCAGTGAAATCGACCATTACAGGCCCATCACCTTGGTCTTCGATCGTGACAAGGTTGCAGCGAACCGCCCAGTCCTCAGGCCCTAAGGAAATACCTTTGGCTGCTGCTTCCAGAGGAGCACGACCAGTGAAATACGTAAGTGGGTCGTATCCCATAAGACTCATACATGCGACTTCTGAACCTGGATTGAACGAGTCCGGAACGTGATTAGTGAGTCCCACCATGCCCTGCGTTGCCAACCTATCAAGCGTCGGAATCGATGCATATTCAAGTGGTGACTTGCCACCAAGTGAATCCTGTGGCTCATCGGCTGCGCCATCCGGTATCAAAACGAAATACTTCATTGGTGGAACTTGAACCTTCAGTTCAATCGCGTTATTCAGTAATTACCGGCAGACAGCATATCGGACTCCGTACTGCCGGATTCTTGTTTAATGCATTCATTGCCCGATCAACTGCTTCTGCCGGACAACAGTGCGTCATAATAATCAAAGGCACGCCAGATTGACCGTTTTTGGCTGGATGCTGAATAACAGAGTCAATTGAAATGCCTTCGCCCCCGAGGATTCCTGTCAAATCAGCAAGCACACCCGGGGTGTCTGCCACATGGAGCCGAAGAAAAATTGGACTCGGTCCGCCGTGAATATTTGAGTCGACGTTTTCTGAATTCTCAACATTTCCTACCTGTTGAAAAGTGATCGCCGACCTTCCAACAACTGTTCCAATGATATCAGCAACGACCGCTGATGCCGTAGGCATCTGCCCAGCGCCGAGCCCATGAAAAAAGAGTGGGCCTACCGCATCCCCAACAACGCTCACGGCGTTGAATGCCCCCTGGGTTTCAGCCAGTGGTGTGCCCTTACGAACCAGTGCCGGCCCAACCCGCAACGACAAGGTCTCTACGCCACGACTTGCATCGGCTACAACACGAATTCGCCAACCCAGTTCATCTGCAAAGCGAAGAAGTTCTTGATCGATGGTTTCCAGACCAAACCGTGGAATACTTGCCCATGGCACCCATTGTCCAAACGCGAGATGGGCAAGGATAGCAAGTTTTTGTGTTGCATCTGTGCCATCCACGTCCATTGTCGGGTCTGCTTCTGCATAACCCTCGGACTGCGCAAGGCGCAAAACATCCTGATAGTTGCTGCCCTCTTGTTCCATCTTTGTCAGAATGAAATTACTGGTTCCATTCAAAATTCCACGAATTGAGGATATGCGGTTCCCGGTCAGACACTCCGATACTGCTGCGACAATCGGTATGCCTCCACCTATTGCTGCTTCAAACGCAATCGATCGACCAGCCTCACGAGCGGCTTGGAACAATTCCGGCCCGTGCTCCGCGACCAACGCCTTATTGGCCGTCACGAGATCTTTTCCACTGCGCAACAGTTCAAGAGAAATTGTGCGTGCAGGCTCAAGACCACCCAGTAGCACAGCGACCACACTGATCGCGGGGTTTTCTGTAATGTTACGTAGGTCACTGGACAAACGTTTGTCCGACAGCTCAACGCTGCGAGGCTTTTTTGGGTCCTGAACGACAACATGTTCAACAATCAATGGACGTCCCGCCTGCCTGGCAATATGGTCAGCAGAATTCTGGAGCACGCGGACAACACCAGTGCCAACAGTCCCCATGCCGACCAAGCCGATGTGTACAGGTTGAGTCATATCGTCACTTCCAATTGTTTGCATCATTTCACTTTAATCTTCAAAATCGTACTTTGCTGTGTGCCCCACGGGAAGCGAGGCCCGTCTGACACGCTGGCGATGCGACATCACCACACTCTCGTAAAAACAAAACTGTCT
>DONH01000248.1 GCA_003509235.1 Planctomycetaceae bacterium | reverse complement strand
CAAGGGCAAAGCCCATCCGTTGAATTTGGAGAATGTTGCATGACTCATGTACTCGGTATGCTCGCAGCCATTGCTCTGACAGCTTTCTGTTGGGGCGTGTACGGACCAGTCCTCCATTTTGGGAGGGATTACATGGAATCAGCGTTGCGACCATTTGTCTGTGTTGGGTTAGCATACTTCCTTATTGCCGTGATCGCGCCTGGTGTATTGTTGTGGCGAGGGGGGGAGAAAGGTGGTTGGACGTCAAAAGGTGTTTTCTGGAGCATGCTTGCAGGTGTGGCTGGTTCACTTGGGGCCTTAGCGGTCATTCTCGCGCTTACAGCTGGAGGCAATCCAATTTATGTGATGCCCCTTGTGTTCGGTGGAGCGCCTGTTGTGAATACACTCATGAGTGCATATCTCAACAAATCATTTGATCAATTGAAGGCGCCTTTTCTTGCTGGACTCATTCTAGTGATCACGGGTGCCGTTACTGTCTTGGTCTTCAAACCTCAATCGCATGCCAAGCCCGATCCAACCCAAGTTGCGGCTGCAGCGGAGGCAGATAGCGGTGAGGCCGTCCCTGTTGAAAAGAAAGCAGAGCGGTTTATCGAGATACTCCTGGCTGTTTCTTTGGCGATTATGACTTGGGGAATTTATGGTCCCGTTTTGCATAAAGGCCAACTGGCGATGGGAGGAAGTCGCTTCCGTCCTTTAATCTGTATTGGAATAGCTTATTTTCTTATCGCGGTTCTTGTACCGCTCTCGCTTTTGCAGCCACTCGGTGATAAAGGCAGTTGGAATATCGTGGGGGCAGCCTGGAGCACCGCTGCGGGTTCTCTTGGTGCGATTGGGGCTTTAGGGACAATTTTGGCTTTTGCATGTGGGGGTAAGCCATTTACGGTTATGCCTGTAGTATTCGGTTGCGCACCAGTTATCAATACGCTTACGACACTGAGCTTATCGCATACTCCAACATCTGCGTTGAGCCCATTCTTTCTTGCAGGCATTTTGATTGTGGGCGTTGGAGCTGCGACTGTGCTTACTTTCGGTCCACGTGGGCACGCTCCCCCGAAGCCTGTCTAGCATGTCTTAAATGAAACAGAATCCTACGTCCCTCGGGTGTTACCATACCATGTGATGTGGTGTCGTTCGCAGAGTTGAAAACCAAGTTTTTTGCAGGCGGATTCAAGCCAGGTGTACTCTTTTTGGAGTCGTGATTGCGTGACACCCTGAGGCATGAGGTAGACGTGTCGAGCCTCCCGCGACTGAGGTTTAATATCCAGATCATCGAGCCATGAAACTGCTTCATCCAAATCAGAGGAAGAGTCAATGACAAATTTGATCTGGTTCGGTGTGGCCCGAAGGAGTTGAATGACATCGTCTCTACGACGTCGTTTCTCATGTCTCTGCCCCCATCCGGTTTCTTCGCTAGGTGTTGAAGACCCTAGTTTGGGGCTCAAGGACATGAGATTTGCTGCTGGTGGTCCTTCGGCTGGTAGAACAGTTCCTGCAGTCTCGATGGTGATGTGCTGTCCCTCTTGCTGCAGAATGTTGCAGAGAAAATGAATGTCCGGAGCCAGGAGTGGCTCGCCGCCTGTAATAACAACATGTTTCAGCCCCTGTTCGATAATTTCTTCAACCAGGCTGCTGACAGTTCGTTTTGTACCAGTCGGTTCCCAAGACGTAAACGGTGTGTCGCACCAGGTGCAGCGTAGGTTGCATCCGCTTGTTCGCACAAAGACACTGGGTGTTCCCGCAAGCCGGCCCTCACCCTGCAGCGATGGGTACAACTCAGCAATCTGAACCACAATTTGTTTCCTTTGAATGCATCAAGGCTGCAACCCTTGGGTCAGGTAAGTTCACTGCTGCGAAACCCGCTTCCCGGATCAGACATGAGTCACACTCTCCACATGGTTGTCCGGTTTCTTTTGGATCATAGCAACTCGTTGTCAGTCCGTAGTCGACGTGAAGCGAAAGCCCTAAGCGAATAATCTCAGTTTTCGTAAGTGACACGAGTGGTGCCAGTACTGTCAGGTGTGTTCCCTCGACTCCTGACTTGGTTGCTAAGTTGGCTAAAGACTCGAAGGCATTCAGGAATTCGGGCCGGCAATCAGGATACCCACTGTAGTCAATAGAATTCACCCCAAGGATAATTGTTGAGGCGTTACGTGTTTCTGCAAGTGCTAGAGCAAGCGATAGAAATACCGTGTTACGGGCTGGTACGTATGTCACCGGTATTCCATTGCTGATAACATCCGCACTTCTGTTCTTCGGTACGGCAATTGATTGATCGACAAGCGCACTACCACCGAATGCAGCTAAATCTATTGCTAGCGTGATGTGATCAGAAATTCCGAGGTCATTTGCAACAGCCTTCGCCGCCTGCAGTTCGATTCGGTGCCGTTGCCCGTAATCGAATGAGATCGCCGTAATCTCGTACCCTTCTGCGAGTGCCCACGCCGCAGTTGTCGCTGAATCAAGCCCACCTGAGAGGAGAACTATAGCCTTGCCTTTTCGAGACGCTTTGTTCATGGCACAATCCTTTTATGAATACTCTCAATAACAACCTTGATCCAAAGCCCTCTCGGGACATTCTCGAGACATTTGAAAACCAGTTTCCCGAACGCCACTACCTGATCGAAATTGTGTGTCCAGAATTTACGTCTGTCTGTCCGAAAACTGGCCAGCCTGACTTTGGCACACTAACGTTTCGCTATATTGCAAAAGCTCGATGTGTCGAACTCAAGAGCCTGAAATTGTACCTGCAGGCGTATCGCAATGCGGGAATTTTTTATGAGAATGTTAGTAATCAAATCGTTGAGGATTTGGTTGCAGTGCTCGAGCCGAAACAGTTCACTCTTGTCGCTCAATTTACTCCTCGCGGGGGTATTGCGTCGTGTATTACCATTTCGCAACCGGATGGCCAGCATCTTTCAGCTGCAAAATGAAACCTTTCACGCAGACAAATAGTGTTCGTTCAATTCTGACGTTTTATTCTACCCTCCTTCAGGATATTTTGCCGCAATGCCTCGATCATCTCGCCATGTTCTTCTTTCTGCACTCGCTGATGAGTCCGCGTTCGATCTGACGGCCGTAGAACAATTTACTGCGATGGCAGCCTTAGGTCTTGAGTATTACAGCCTACGATTTATTGACGTCGGAAAAGGCATCAAGAATGTAATGGATCTTACAAAGGGTGAGATTCAAAAGGTAAGGCACTTGGAAGACAGATATGGTCTTAATGTTGCCTCAATTGCATCACCAATAGGAAAGGTGAAGTTGGTTGATCGACCTGATGGAACAAAAAATAAATTTGTACCGTTTAAAAAATATCTACAGAAAGATGTGGCAAAGGTGTGTGAGAGAGCTCATGC
>DONH01000196.1 GCA_003509235.1 Planctomycetaceae bacterium | reverse complement strand
TTCTCGACAACTCGCTTGCCTCTGCTGTGCAAAACCACATTGCGCACCATGATCATCCTGCTGATTATCTTCGAATCACAATCCTCTTTGAGAAGCCATTCTGGAAATCATGGCTTCATGATTCGTACTGCATGCTTGATGCTTTTGACGGCTGTTGTCTCTATGACGAGTCGTCACGAATACCGGAAGCACAGTATGGAGTCCTCGGCTGGCTGCTCGGAGGCACTGCGGCCCAAGAGATGGCCAATCACAGTGATGAGGAACTGATATCTGCAGCAATCAACTCACTCCCATCTCACCGAGAAGAAGCAAAAGAACTTTTCTGTGAGGCCAAAATACATCGCTGGCTCGGCGCAGTAAGTGCCCAGCCGGGTGGCTTCCAACAACGTGGAAATGATGCAAAACATTGCCCTGATGCTGGCACGTGCCCACACCTTCTCGTAGTTGGGGATTACCTGTTTGACTCCACGTTAAATGGCGTACTGGATTCTGCCGATTATGCTGCAGGCTGGATCACATCGATGGCAGCAGCACAAGAGTAACACAAGTATGAACACAAACATTTCACATAACTCCCAGGGAGATGTCCCAGCAGGGAACGCGAATGCATCCATGAATCCTGCCTACGGAAGACATGTAGAGGAAGTTCGTTTCCAATCAATCTCAGAGCAAAAAAAAGTTGAATTTTTAAAAATTGCTACCGAAGATCCTATCGAAAGTCATTTCAATGATTGCATCGCCTGGGTGAATACCGGTCAATCTCACGACACACCGATTGTTCTTGATCTATATGGAACGCTTGTCATCTGGACACAAACACGAATAGTCTTAGTCACGGCACCTCGGCACTTCAAGAAGGCCGAGCAGGCCATACTAGATTTCACAACGACGGCATTTGAAGTCGGCGCTATTGAACACGCACTCCCTTCAGCATGGGAACACTACGAGAATGACATACCAAACGGATTCTTGTTTCATGATTCAGACAAAGAATCTGCCGCCGCTTTAGCTCATCGGTATAAGCAAGCGATGTCATTGGCAGGAAAACTCTCCAGACTCTCACCTCACATTCATCTAGCACCCGAACACCCACCGACTCTCGCTGGCCAACTCGGCGAGCGACTCCGAGATCGCTCTCGGCTGGTTGACCGTGAAGAATTTGCCAGCGAGCAGCTTGACACCATCATTCGCCTCTATGAAACCACAGGGCAACGTGTAAGCGAATATGCGTTGGCACAGCGAGAATATGTTCTGATCTGGGCGATCGTTTTCTTGCTCACAGCGGAAATTATACTGCTACTCGTCGATTTGGTCTCAACCGCAGGAAATTGATCTCGTGCGACTCCTGTCTATTGATATCCTGCGAACCGTGGCTATCGGCATGATGGTACTGGTCCACTTTGTGGAAAACCTTTCGTCGCACTACAGCCTGTCGACTGCTAACTCGGCTTCTCGAGAACATCTCTGGTGGCTACCGGTTGGCTTGGCGGCGCCTCTCTTCACGTTACTGGCCGGCGTGAGTTATCACTGTTGGGTGATCATCCAAAGAGATAGGGGAATCGACGATTGCACAATCTCAAAACGTACTGTTCGTCGTGGCTTTTTCCTCGTTGGAGTTGGCTTTGCATTCAACGTATTTGTCTGGTTACCCGAAGACACATTCAACTGGGACATCCTCACCTTTATTGGATCTGCAATCATTCTCTTAAACATCATTCGCAAGATACCGACAGAGGCATTAATTTTTGGTATTATTCTTGTGGCTATCATGAGCCCTGCTCTTCAGGAAATCAGCGATTACTATGCTTTCTGGATCAATGGATATTTCGAATATGACTTAACCCTTTCTGACGTTGTCCTTGGATACCTTGCAACCGGATATTTCCCGATTTTTCCGTGGATCATTTTTCCGGCTACTGGATTTGTTATTGCACCCTTACTCTTTCCATCGGCTGCAACGCACTCCCGGAGACAGCAGCCTTTTAGAAGGCTCTTGGCAAATTGCTTCAGCATTGGATGCATTGCAGCATCGCTCGTATTACAACAAATCACTTTCTTGTCTCCGCTAATTTGTCGAAGGACAATGTTTCCAGCTTCAAGTAGCTATCTCCTTGGAGCGATCGGCGTGTCTACTCTCAGCCTATTCGTACTCCATAGGATCGTTGACAAAAAAGAAGATCAGAACATCCCCTCTCAGACCTTCGGAGGTCTTGAAAAATGGTTCCGTATCATCAGCAAACACTCCTTATCGATCTACCTCATCCATCACATGATTCATCTTTGGCCGCTCTGGATTTATGGGCTTATGACCGTGGGAGAACCTACCACTCATTGGCAGAAAATCATGCCCGTCATCTTCTCGACGACACTTGCCTTTTTTTTCTGTGCTCTTGTTATCCCAGCATTTCTCATCATTGATAAATATCGTGTACCGACTATTGAAAGTATCATGCGATGGATAAGCGATTGATCCTCACTTCAAAAGCCACCATTGGTTCTGAGACTGAAAAACACAGCAGCAGCACTCATTTAGATAGACGGCAAGCTATGTGGCACGTACATTCCTAAATTATGGCGATTAAGAAAAGGAAACCGGCACGTCGACAGTCATCTTCCAAACGGGCACCAAGCCGAGTCCGGGAGGGCGACTGTCTTGATTTATTAAGTCGTGTTTCAACAGATAGTATTCCCCTCGCATTTGCTGACCCACCATTTAACATTGGCTATTCGTACGACACCTATCATGACCGCCGTTCGACTGATGACTATCTCGACTGGTCCACTCGTTGGATGAGTGAGATCCATCGCGTCCTACAACCCAATGGAACATTTTGGCTTGCCATAGGTGATGAATACGCCGCCGAACTCAAGGTCATTGCTACACGAGAACTCGGGTTTGTATGCCGTAGTTGGGTCGTCTGGTACTACACTTTTGGCGTAAATTGTCAGCAGAAGTTCAATCGCTCGCATGCCCACCTATTCCACTTTGTCTGTGACCCAAAGTCTTTCACCTTTAATGACGATGCAATCAGAGTGCCATCGGCCCGTGAATTGGTCTACGGTGATCGTAGAGCAAATCCAAAAGGACGACTTCCAGATGACACCTGGATCTTGCGACCTCAGGACCTAACAAGCGGTTTTAATACAGACGACGACACATGGTACTTTCCTCGAGTGTGTGGCACATTTAAGGAACGGTCGGGCTGGCATGGATGTCAGATGCCTGAACAACTTCTTGGGCGGATCATTCGGTCATCAAGTCACCCAGGAGATCTCGTCATTGATCCATTTGCAGGAAGTGGCACAACGTTGGCTGCCGCAAAGAAACTCGACCGTTCATACCTTGGATTTGAAATCTCTGCTGATTATGTTGCACATATTCGAAAACGACTGGCATCCATTAAGAACGGCCAGGCGCTTGACGGATCCCCTGAGCCACTCAAAAGCGTGCCCTCCACGCCACAAGGCAAACTTCTCAAAAAGCCTTCTCGCCGCCGTCGAACAAAGTCATAACAACACCTTTTCTTTCGCACTTGCCTTCTTGTACAGAACGGTGTTGAATAAATGATCGAACAGGTCGTATCGGGCCATGGAACACTCCTCCTTCAGCAAAGCACTTCATTATGAAATACGGAATTAATCTGCTTCTTTGGACCGATTCGATGCATGACGGTCTCATACCCACAGTTGAGACCATCAAAAAGATGGGGTATGACGGCGTAGAAATGCCACTGTTCGACCCAAACAAACAACTCTATGAAGAATGGGGAAAAAAACTCGACGACATTGGATTGGAGCGAACCGCTGTCACCATTCGGGGGGCGGAAGACAATCCAATAAGTCCATCCGCGAGCGTACGATCTGCAGCACTTGATGCAATGAAAAAAACCATCGACTGTTGCCATGCTTCCGGTGTGAAACTTCTGGCTGGGCCAACTCACTCTGCTCTTGGTGAATTCTCAGGGTGCGGACCCACAGACGATGAAATTAAGTGGGGAGTTGAAACAATGCGGCAGGTTGCCGAGTACGCCTCAACTGCCGATGTCACGATTGTCGTTGAGTATCTCAATCGATTTGAAAACTATTTCCTTACGAGTGTCGCCCAAACTGTTTCTTTTGTTGGCGAAGTTGATCATCCAAATGTCAGAATGATGTACGACACATTTCATGCAAACATTGAAGAAAAAAATCTGACTGATGCTATCGATGCTGCAATGCCTTGGACAAAACTCGTTCATATTTCAGAAAATGATCGAAGCACTCCAGGCCAAGGACATGTCGCATGGGATGAAACTTTTGACGCCATCAAGAAAACGAACTGGGATGGCTGGATGGTCGTTGAGGCGTTTGGTCTGGCACTTCCAGCGATTGTTGCAGCTACAAAAATTTGGCGAAAGATGTACTCAACTGAGGAACAACTAGCCAGCGATGCGCTGAAATTCATGAAAACCAACGTCGACAGACGCTGGAAGTGATCAGACGTGACCCTGACGGGTTACGGACTCATTCTTTCACTCAAAGAGTACCACAAAGAACAGGAATTCAACTTGTGACAGATGAGCCACGGAAAGTAAAAAAGACGCCGGGTGGATTTGACGGACCTCCAGCCGAAGGAGGCCTGTCGATCGATCGGTTAGCACAGGCGTTTGCCGCTATGATGGGCGAGCAGGACCCTTATGAGACGGCAACAAAAGGCAGTCAAGAAGTCGTCGAGGTTGACGCGTCGCCAGACCTCGACGAATTGGGAAGCGATGTCGATGCATCACACACACCACCATGCCGTGTGAACCCACAATCGATTCTTGAAGCTCTTCTGTTTGTTGGTTTACCCGAGGGGCAACCACTCTCAAGTGAAAAAGTCGCGAGCCTTATGCGGGGAGTTCGTCCAATAGAAATTGATGAATTTGCTCGAGATCTTGCCCACCACTACGAAATAAATGGGTGCCCGTACGAGGTTGTGTCTGAGGGAGCAGGCTGGCTGCTTCGACTCCGAAAAGAGTTTCGTCAATACGGTGCCGTCCTCGAGGCCAAAACCCGTCGCGTACGGCTTGATTCAGGAGCACTTGATGCATTGGCTGTTGTTGCTTGGAACCAACCAGTGGCTCGAGACGATTTGACACGACTCGGATGTGATGCCACCCCAGCGGTTATGCGGCAACTAGTGCGGCGTGGTTTACTCGAACTAGTCAAACTTCCATGCGATCAGGACGATGGTCAAGAAGAGATACCATGCTATCGTACGACACCACGATTCCTAGAAGTTTTCCAACTCCGTTCCCTCTCTGATCTACCTGATCCGCATGAGCCGCCGCGATGACTATCGAATCAGCGCGGCACGGTGCTACTCATTGATGCACTGTTGCTCCACCCACTCAACGGCGGCCTCGCGTGATGTAATTTTTTCATCAAGTTGCAACGATCGCAATTGATGCAAAAGATGTCCAATAATTGGTCCTGACGCAACACCGATTTGTAATAAATCATTACCACGGAGTAGGTGGGAAGGATTGAGTTCGGCGTCAGTCCGCTGCACCTGGTTACTAACCCATGACACATTTTCTGATGAAAAATAATTACTAACGGCAAGAGATACCATGAGATCAGCTAAATGAAATCGCCATTCGTGGGCAAGCCATGGCTGAAGCAGAGACCACGGGGCACATGCGTAATCAGACACAATATCTTTTGAACGAAAAACAGAAAGTGCGTTAACTAACCAAACTGCAAGCCTTCGTTCATGATTTGACAGTCGGAGATGATTGCATATCGCAACAACCGATTCAGGCTCCTCGCGGCAAAGAATTGCCATGGCCAATGGCAGACTGGGTTCACAAAGTGCATCAAGGGCATCCGACGCACTCGACCAGAAAGACTCCGTTTTATTCAATTGCCCACCGAATAATGGATTCACGAGGCCAGTGCCTACCAGAAGGCGCAGCGCCTGCCCACGGCCCGCCCGTGAAAACATCAATCGAAGCTCCGCGGCCAACCGTTCTGGGCTGACTAATGCAAGTTGATGTGCTAACCGTTCGATAGCATCCTGAGTATGAGATTCCAATGGAAATTCAAAGTTTGCTGAAAAACGAACAGCCCGTAACATTCGGAGATGATCCTCTCCGAATCTCATGCCTGGGTCACCGATAGCACGAATAATCCCGTCGTGGAGATCCTGCTGCCCTCCCACGTAATCGACAACAACTCCTCCAACCGGATCAAAGAAAAGGCCGTTGATAGTGAAATCACGGCGGAGAGCATCTTCCCGCGCGCTGCAGAAAGTGACTCCTACCGGACGACGTCCATCAACGTACTCGGCATCAGAACGGTATGTTGCAACCTCTACATTCCCAGATGCTTTCGAGCCTATTACTGTGATCACTCCAAATGCAGCGCCGATAGCAATCGTGTGCCTGCGACCAAAAAGTTCTCTGACGCTATCCGGGTGGGCAGACGTTGCGACGTCATAATCCATCGGGACTCGATCTAATAACTGATCACGAACACATCCCCCAGCCCACACTGCTTCATACCCTTGCTGTCGAAGTTTCTCTACAACCTCGACCGCAAACATCCGAGCAGCAATAGGATCAATGTGACTCAGTGGCATCTTGTAGCTCGACCTTTCAGTATATTCTCACCATTTTGGATACATTGAGCGTACAATCAACAGCACCTACTAGCCGTGACGATCCATATTTCGATAAACTTTCAACCATGACATTACCAACAGAAATTATTCCAAGCGACGCCTCAACACTGCTTGATACTTCAAAACAGGCTGATTGCCTCTTACTTGACTGTCGGACAGAAGAAGAATATTCGATAGCAAAACTTGCTCAATCCAAACTCATCCCAATGCAGGAAATCCCAGGAAGATTAGCTGAATTAGAGCCTTGGAAGCAAAAACGTCTCGTTGTGCACTGCCACCACGGAGTCCGAAGCCTCCGCGTAGCCAAATGGCTACGAGAACACGGCTTTGACAATGCTCAGAGTCTCAAGGGCGGCATTGAAGCGTGGAGGAATGAAATTGATTCTTCAATCCCTGCATACTAGGGATGTTTGGCGGCCACCTGTGCAAGTGGCTGGCCAGCCGGTATCTTTGTTACGAATCGTGTGGTCGTGGCTGTAAGCCTAGGCTGCTCATGACATTTTCTTTTGAATTGCCTTACAACAAATTTTCCCAAGTCAAATATCCTCGCAGGAGACGACCATGTCCAGCAGCGCACCAAACTCTGATAGTCCGCGTTTCTCCAGACGTAATGCCGTAAAGATTGCCACCGTTGTTGGTGGAGCGATTGCTTCGATGCGGGGAGTACATGCCCAAACACAGTCCACAGAAGTCATTCGAGTAGGTCTTGTTGGTTGTGGCGGACGAGGCACTGGCGCCTTAACGCAGGCTCTGAGCGTAGATGGTTCGAATGTCAAAGTGACTGCTGTTGCGGATGCTTTCGAAAGCAATATTAGCCGGACGCTTCGAGCAGTGGAGAAAATGAAAGACAAAGTCGATCTCCCGAAAGATCGGCAGTTCCACGGCCTCGATGCGTACAAGAAGGTTCTTGATCATTGTGATCTTGTCATTCTTGCGACTCCTCCTGGCTTTCGTCCGTACCACTTCGAAGCCGCTATCAACGCAGGCAAACATGTGTTCATGGAAAAGCCCGTTTGTGTTGACAGTGCTGGAGCTCGTCTTGTGCTCGAGGTTGCAAAGAAGGCCGATGAAATGAACCGCAAGGTCGTTGTTGGACTGCAGCGTCACTATCAGGCCAGCTATAGAGAAACGATCAAACGCGTTCGTGATGGCATGATTGGTGATATCATCGGTGGCCAAGTTTACTGGAATGGCAGCGGCATCTGGTACCGAAAACGAGAAGCCGACATGAATGAAATGCAATTCCAGGTTCATAACTGGTATCACTTCAATTGGCTCTGTGGTGACCACATTTGTGAACAGCATGTTCATAACATTGACGTTGCAAACTGGTTCCTCGACATGCTTCCTGAATCAGCCTACGGGGTTGGAGGAAAACAGAACAGAGTGGTTGGACAGCCAAGTGAGATTTATGATCACCATGCTGTAAATTTCAGCTATCCCAATGGCGTCCGTATTGCCAGCCAATGCCGACAATTCCCGGGAGGCCAGAACCGCGTGAATGAAGAATTCCAGGGAACAAAGGGATTTGTAAAAATTGGTGAAATAACAGATTATTCTGGGAAAGTTCTTTGGAAATACGAAGGACCAACCAAGTCAAAGAGTAAAGACGCCGGTGGCTCCACGAACCCGTATCAGGTTGAACACAACGAACTTCAAGCCGCCATTCGTAATAACACGCCACTCAACAACGCCTACTATGGGGCAACCTCAACCTTTTCCGCAGTTCTTGGTCGAACGGCAACGTACAGTGGTAAGCCACAGGAATATGAGAAGCTCTTGGCTGCTGATTACAATCTAATGCCTAATAACCTAACGTGGGAATCAACTCCTCCTGTCGTTCCGGATAAAGACGGCAACTATTCGTTGCCCATGCCAGCGACCTATAAGCTTGTGAAGAAAATGACCTCCTAAGTTACGGAGGCACATCACATGAAAATTGGTATCCCAAAGGAAACGAAGAAGGACGAATATCGCGTCGCGATTCTTCCTGTTGGGGTCGAAGAATTGATGCGGGCCGGCCACACTGTTACGCTGCAAAAGACAGCTGGGAGTGGATCCGGACTGTCTGACAGTGCATACGAAGAGTGCGGTGCGACTATTGTTGACACCGCGGATGAAGTTTTCGGCTCATCTGATCTCATTGTCAAAGTCAAAGAACCCCAACCGAAAGAAATATCACTCATTAGGCCTCAGCAGATTGTATTCACGTACTTTCATTTCGCTGCTGATCGGGAATTAACAGAACGTTTTATCGAGACAGGGGCCACTGCCGTCGCATACGAAACACTTCGTAACGAACAGGGAGCGTTACCGCTGCTAAAACCGATGAGTGAAGTGGCTGGAAGAATGAGTATTCAGGAGGGTGCAAAGTACCTCGAGAAACCCCAAATGGGGCGCGGCATACTGCTCGGGGGTGTTCCGGGAGTACCGCCTGCTAATGTTCTTGTCCTGGGAGCCGGTACAGTTGGGGCCAACGCGGCAAAAGTAGCAGCAGGTTTTGGCGCAAACATTGGTCTCCTCGACACGAATCTTGAACGGCTTCGCTATCTCGATGACGTCACACCACCAAATATTGATTGCCTGTATTCTGATCGTCATACCATCCGAGAATGGCTTGGCCACGCTGATCTCGTAATCGGTAGTGTGCTGATCCCTGGCGCTCGTGCACCGCACCTCATTGAACGCAATGATTTGCGTCTTATGAAACCTGGGGCTGTTATCATCGATGTTGCTATTGACCAAGGTGGTTGTATAGCCACGAGCCGGCCAACATCACATGCCGAGCCGACATTTGTTGTTGATAATGTAGTTCATTATTGTGTGACAAATATGCCGGGGGCTGTCGGAAGGACAAGCACATATGCCTTGTGTAACGCTACGCTCCCCTACCTCCTCACACTTGCCAACCAAGGGCTCACAGCCGCAGCACATACGAGCCAGGCGATTCAGACGGCCGTCAATATCTTTGATGGCAAACTTATACAGCCGGCCGTAGCAAAATCCTTCAATCTTTCCTGCAGCCCCAATCCATTCTCCGACAAGTAAGCAACGCTGCTACTGTATTATTCTAGTACAGTATCTTCCCCAGCGAGAATCCATCATCGGCACTCAGTAACGGATCAATTCAATCACAATGAATACAAGCCTTTCAAATGAAATTAACACTGTCCACTGGCAGGGTGACAGTAGCGGCCATCTTGAAATTCTTGACCAAACCAAACTTCCAACCCAGATCAAAAAAATTGTCTGCAAAGACGTTCCAGCGGTAGTTGAGTCCATTAAAAAGTTAAGGGTGCGAGGTGCACCTGCAATTGGCATTGCCGGTGCCTATGGAATGGTACTAGCAGTTCAGCAAGCCATACTCCTTGAGGATTCAAGCAAGAAAAAGATCGCATACATTCAACAGCGTGTAGGAGATCTTGCAACGTCGAGGCCGACTGCTGTAAACCTTCGCTGGGCGATCCAACGAATTGAAAGTCTTATTTTAAATGCCGGTGAAAATCCCGATTTTTTAAAATTATCAAAGGATGTTCTTACTGAAGCGAAGCGGATTCAGGAAGAAGACCAGCATCTATGTGAAAAAATTGGTAACTATGGTGCTTCAATCCTTCCCGATGGCGACATTCTGACTCATTGCAACACAGGAGCTTTGGCAACCGGTGGCATTGGTACTGCACTTGGAGTGATTGTAACTGCTTGGGAACAAGGCCGTCGCTTTCACGTATTCGCCGACGAAACCAGGCCTTTGCTGCAAGGGGCTCGACTTACAGCCTGGGAACTCACTCAACGAAAAATACCCGTAACTGTGCTTGCAGATGCAGCTGCCGCACACCTTTTGAAAACGAAACAAATAGGCTGCTGTATTGTCGGAGCTGATCGGATTACAGCAAATGGAGATACCGCTAATAAAATTGGGACATACGGCCTCGCTTTATTAGCCAAGGCTCACAATGTTCCATTCTTTGTTGCAGCCCCATCAAGTACATTTGATCTCGCACTTCCAACCGGAGATAAAATACCGATCGAAGAACGCGATGAAGATGAAATCCTACAGCCGTTTGGCTTTAAATCTACTCCAGCATCAGCTCGTGGCTTTAATCCGGCCTTCGACGTCACACCAGCTCAACTCATCACAGCGATAATCACCGAGCGTGGTATTATTAGAAACGTAAATATACAAACAGTCGCAGACGTACTTCACGACTGCTCTTAGCCGTCCTAGATAAATCAATCATCTTTGCGAACACTCACAGCATGTCCTCCTCTACTCAGCAGGTCGTTATCGTTGGTAGGCCAAATGTTGGAAAATCAAGCATTTTCAATTGGCTTTCTCAGCGACGAATTGCAATTGAAGACCCTACTGCAGGTGTTACTCGAGACCGCCTCACGCAAAGGATTGAATGTGGCGAAAAGATAATTGATCTCATAGACACCGGTGGCATGGGCTTTGACGATCCAGATGGATTGACTGAGCAAATCGACATGCAGATAGAAGCTGGCTTGGCTACTGCTGGAGTAGTGGTTTTCGTAGTTGACATCCGAACGGGTCGGTTACCGGCAGATGGAGAAGTGGCTTTACGCTTGCGGCAGTCAGGCGCTAATGTTCTTCTGGTAGCAAATAAGTCTGATGATGAAAAATATGATGTCTTAGGTCATGACTTTGATGAACTTGGTTTTGGTTCACCAATTGTCACAAGTACGAAACAGAACCGTCACCGTGATGAATTAGTTAAAGCTATTACAAAACTTTTGCCGGCGACCACAGAAAATAATGATGCATCGACAACAGCCCTACCGGAAATGAAGGTAGCGATTGTGGGCCGTAGAAATGTTGGAAAGAGTACATTTGTCAATGCTCTTGCAAAAGAAGAACGAGTAATTGCCAGTCCTGTTGCAGGAACTACACGTGACAGTATTGATGTTCGTTTTGAAGTAGACGGACACTCTTTTCTTGCAATTGATACACCCGGGCTTCGAAGAACAAAAAGTCGCAAAAGTGATATCGACTTTTACTCAACCCACCGCGCCGAAAGAAGTATTCGCCGTGCTGATGTCGTTCTCATGCTTTTCAATGCGACAGAGCCTGTGGGAAAAGTTGACAAACAACTCGTTGATCTTATTGTCGAGCAGCAAAAACCTGTTCTTCTCGTCGTGAATAAGTGGGACTTATATGCTAGAGATGTAGAAAGAAGCGAGTGGGCGCGATACCTTCAGGACACTTTCCGTACGATGCCATGGGCTCCTATTGCATTTGTGACCGCCACAACCGGACGTAATGTCAAAGCAGCAATCGACACGACGCAACGACTCTTTCGCCAAAGTCAGGCTCGAGTCCCAACAGCGGCGTTGAATACAATCATTCATGCCGCTACTCAAGCCACCCGACCACCTGCCGATCGCCGAGGCCGGCCTGTACGCATCTATTTCGCAACGCAGGTAGATACTGCCCCACCAACTATTGTCCTTTCGACAAGCTCCCCTGAAAGCCTCACTGCGCCTTACAAAAGGTATCTTCTTTCCTCACTCAGAAAAAATGGCCCCTTCACTGAAGTGCCAATAAAACTTTTGGTGCGTAATCACAAATCTCGTGAGTAAATTTCTACTTGTTGGTGGAGTTTTCTCACGACATCAGCATCTTCTGGTGATACTGGAACACCTTTCAGGAAACAGTCTGGATGATCTTCTATTTCAGGGACAAGTGTTTTAAGTATGACTTGTATGAGACGCTCTAATCCTTGGCCAGTACGAGCAGATGTTGGAACCAATGACTCTGAGCGGGACTGATCGTACAACTGCTTGTTGCCACATAGATCTGACTTTGTGCCAACGCTGATATATGGCGGAAGATCTTTGCCTAGCAGAAGATTATTGCTGAATTGTGATGCTGTGAAACCGTCCGCTACCGATTGGTCTAATGATTGAACATACACTATGAGATCAGCATTCGATGCTTCCACTACCGCTCGATCTATCCCCTTTTTTTCAATTTCATCAATTTCTCGCTTTTGATTGTCGGCGAGTTGGAAACCTGCTGTGTCAATAAAATCAACGCACCACCCATCAATTACAACTCGTGTCTCCAGAACGTCACGTGTTGTGCCAGCATGGGAGGAAACAATGCTTCGATCATATCCAGCGATCGCATTTACCAGACTGCTTTTCCCCGTATTAACTGGGCCCAACAAAATGACACGCCATGGTTGGGTCAAGCGTAAACCAATTCGGGCAGCGCGTTCCAAACGGTTAATGACTGACTTTGCCAGGACGATTTGGTCCGGGCATCTTGGAGTTGTTTCAAGTGCTTGCTGAACTCGCTTGATATCTTTCTCAAAGGCACCCGCGAGCTGCCTCGTAAGAATTTGAGCTTCACAAGACCCATCGACTTGAGCAAGCTGTTTCCGAACGGTGGTGTTCCGTGTGTCTTTTTGCATATAAGCAAGCCATTTATCCCATGAAACGACATCCGCACCTGCTGATGCAAAAATCTCTAGAAAAGACTGAACAACAGCCATGCCTCCATGAGAGTGAATTTCCCAGGTTTGAGTTCCTGTTCGAACCAAGACAATACACTCCTGGCTTTGCACACTTCTTTCACCAGAGAAACAAATTCTGTCTCTACTGCTGAAGAATTCATGGTTCCACTGGCCTACAACAACACATCCAACAGCTAATGATTCAATTGCAATTTCTCTAAATGCTTGAAAATGCAACTGAATAGTCGAGCATGCTCTGACTCCATGAATACCAATGACGCTAAGAGCCCCTGGCTGTGGCGGAGTAAGTCGAGACACCACAAAATGAACTTTTTTTTGTGTAATTCCAGTATTTTCAAGGGGGCGATTTGACATCAAAAAGTACTGGAAGTAGAAATTTGCTTACAAGGGGTCAGGAGATTGAGGTTTAGCGGGTAACCGACATGCTTCAGTCTAACAGAAGATGTTCGTGCTTCTGTGAAATGGGAATTTGTGCATTTATATCTGAATTGCTTGCAATTCCTTCTCCTGCAACGACTTACTTTTTGCATTGTAAACACGTACTCTAAAGGGACGGGCAAATGACTGATAGTCAACCTTCTGACATACCAAAAAATCTTGAAGAACTTTCTACAGCGATTGATCAACTTGAAAAAAACCTAGACAGTATTAGCCGCTCCCAAAGCTCCGGCAGGACAACAGTCTTAATTGGTTCCTTATTACTTCTGGCGATGATTGGTTTCTTTGGAATTAATCTTTTCCGAACATTAAAAACGCAAATCAATGAAGAGACACTTCAAGCCGCCTTGCAGGAAAAGGCCGATGAGCTACTCCCGACTCTCCAAGACAAGTTTACAAAAGCCGCTATGGAGGCCGTTCCAACATATCGTGAATTAGCACTGAAACGCCTCAAAACGCTTCGCCCTAAGCTTCAGGCCATGATTACAGAAGAGGCAAAATCACTGTCTAATCGCATACCTGTAATGTTGCAGGAAAAAGCAAATCAAAGCCTGCAGAGAGTAAC
>DONH01000329.1 GCA_003509235.1 Planctomycetaceae bacterium | reverse complement strand
CTCACTTCTCTCACTGATGATGAAAGAGAATTGCTGGCTGAGTTGCTGAAGAAGATGGGGTAGCGGCCCGATACTTTCAGTACCTTATATTTCAAGGTTGACCGAACAAGTCGGGGCGACATGATTTGAACATGCGACCTTTCGGCCCCCAGCCGAACGCTCTACCAGACTGAGCTACGCCCCGTATCTGCCGGGCCGAGCGACACCCTCTCGCATCACCGACCGACGACCGTCACACTATCGCATACGAAAGACATTCGGACAACACGCAGACAAAATAATGCACGCCTCTTTGGTGCCGTGGCAATCCCGGTAACACACCCGCATAACTTCTCTCAGAATTCATAACAACCACTATGACTCACGACACCGCCTCATTCTCAGCACGACTCACCGCTGCCATTCAATCAAAGGGCACGCCCACCTGCATTGGCCTCGACCCCAAGGCATCAGCCCTGCCCCCTGCACTTCTTCAAAACATTTCTACACCAGAGACCTCACCACCACACCAACTCGCAGAAATCTACTTGGAGTTTTGCAAAGGCGTCATCGATGTCGTTGCCCCCCTTGTCCCAATTGTCAAACCCCAGCTCGCCTATTTCGAAGCACTCGGCCCCCACGGCACAACCGCACTCGCAGAGGTCATTGCCTACGCCCGCGAAAAAGAACTGCTTGTTCTCGCTGATGGCAAACGAGGTGATATCGGCTCAACAGCCAAAGCCTACGCTGCCGGCTGGCTTGCCGGACCATGGGCCGCTGATGCACTCACCGTCAACCCATACCTCGGCCTCGATTCAATCGAACCATTTATCAAACGAGCAACAACAAATAATGCCGGCATTTTCGTGCTCGTTAAAACATCAAACCCCGGTGGAAAAGATTTCCAGGACCTCAAGGTTGACCAAAGCCATGTCTATGATCATATCGCAAAAGGTGTAGAGGATGCTGCCATCAAAACAGCCGGCTATCAACAGTACGGCGGAGTCGGCGCTGTTGTTGGCGCAACATGGCCGGAACAACTCACGACACTCAGAAATGCCATGCCTCACACATGGATCCTTATCCCCGGCTTCGGCCATCAAGGTGGAACTGCCGCCGGGGTCGCCGGCGGCTTTGATAAACATGGCCTCGGTGCTCTCGTAAACTCCGCCCGCGGCGTCATCTTTGCCCACAGCCGACCAGAAATAAACGATGGACTTCAACCACACCAGTGGCAAACCGCCGTTGAACGTGCCTGCGCACAAATGATCGATGAACTTGCCAGTGAAACACCCGCCGGCAAACTACGCTAACCAGTTATTGTATTGTGCAATATGTTCTCTAGTTCGCGTTTTTATTCAAGGGTTCATCAACGACAAAGTCACTTGGGAAATTCGCAGCCTCATCGCCTTCACGTTCTCGCAACCGCTTGTTGTTAAACCCACCGCGTGGAGCATTCATTGGAATATCCATTCCGCCAAGATCAGCCATCATTTCGTAAAGCCGTTTCTCCATGGCTTTCATTTCCTTCTTCATGGCAGGATCACGAATCAAGTTGTTTTGTTCGTTCGGATCTGCCTGAATATCGTAAAACTCATCCGTGTCCCAAAGACCATAGTACGTTGTGTACTTGTATTTATCGCTTCGTAACGAAAAGACTGTCGGAGACTGTGGAAAGTTTTTCTCCCAGTAATAGGCGTAAAGAAAATAGTCACGCCACGGCACATCAAGCCCTTTACCAAGATCAATAAAGCTCTCTCCATCCATATGCGGTGGCTTTTCAACTCCCATTGCTTCCATGACCGTTGGAGCGATGTCAATATTGGCAACCATCTCTTCGACAACTGCACCGCCCTTAAACAAGTCAGGGCACTGCATCAGCATTGGCACTCGAATAGATGTTTCGTAGGCAACACGCTTATCAATAAGCCCATGTTCACCGAACATGAATCCATTGTCGCCCATGTAGATAACGAGCGTTTCATCACGAATACCCATTTTGTCGAGTTGCTCAAGCACTGTTCCTACACTGTCGTCCACTGAACAGAGCGCCTCGCAGTACCGCTTGTAATACGCTTCAATGTCGAGCTCACTGTGATACGGAAAGTCGACACCATGCCAACTATTCCGTTGATCAAGAAGCCATCGTGGAAGATTTCTATCGTTACCAACAACCTTGTCTTCACTGCGTGGTCGATCAAACTCTTTCTCACGAAAGCGATCCTTGTACCGATCTTCTGGTGTAAAGTTTGAATGCACTGCCTTATGCGAAAGGTAGAGAAAGAATGGTTTGTTGCGGTCGGTCTGCTGCTCAAGAAAATCGATCGCATAATCTGTCAACAATGTTGTGATGTACCCATCCTGCGGCACGCGTTTTCCATTGACATTGATTGTGTAGTTCGGGTTTGGTGGAAAATAGTTTCCCTGACCTTTAAAACTCACCCAATAATCAAAGCCGGGACGTGGATCATCGTGATGCCCGCCCATGTGCCACTTTCCAATAAAGCCAGTTGAATACCCAGCCTTCTGCAGATATTGGGGAAAGAACAGCGTTCCATCAGGCACGAGTCGATTGTTGTCAATGACACGATGCCGAAACGTGTAGAGGCCTGTCAGAATAGATGCACGACTCGGCGAGCACAACGATGTTGTGACAAAGGCATTTTCAAAATGCACACCGTTTGAAGCAAGTGAATCAAGGTGCGGCGTTTCGGCAAACTGATGCCCCAGAAAACTCATGGCATCCTATCGATGGTCATCGGAAAGGATAAAAACAACGTTCCGTGGTTTTGCACCTGTTATCTTCGAAACCTGAACATCTGCAGGCACCGGTGATACGCTGACTGATCGTTCGATTTCAGCACCAGTGACAACAACACTCATTGCACTGCACGCCAAGGCGACCCAGCAAACCCAACACTTGATTGACACGCCACGAGCACACATACGAATTCCCTCTTGTCACAAATGAACAAACAATCTTTTCTTCCCGTCCTACAGGAGCTAATAGTATCGCACTATGAAAAATTTGTGCCAGCTATTGGCCTAATTTGCCTGCAAACCGTCGGCTGGCTTTACGCCCGATGTCCTCATGGGCAGTGCATATACACCGTCGAAACATGCAACAAACAACGTTTTCCTGTCGGCTCCACCAAAAGTGGCATTGATTGGTCGCGTTGGGCACTCAACTGTTTCAAGCAACTGCCCTGATGAATTCCAGATCCACACTGCCGTTGCTCCCGCACAGTAAACATTGCCTGCAGAGTCAATGGCCATACCATCAGCGCCTGGTGCATCACCATCATCCATCACGGCAAAACGCTGCTGATCACCAAGCACGCCTGGTGATACAACAGGAAATTTTTCAATTGTCTTTGGCTTGTAGCTTGCAACGTAGAGTGTCTTCTCATCAGGACTCATAGTGATCCCATTTGGAGAAATCACCCCTGTTGTCACAACGCTAGTTGTGCCATCAGAACGAACACACACAACCTCATTTCTGCCCGTCACAGTGACGTAGACATTTCCTTGCCTATCAACAACCAAGTCGTTTGGCCGTGGAGGCTTTCCTTTTTTGTCTGATTCGCCAAGCGAGTATGTTTCTGCTGCATCAATCTGCTCTGGGGTCATCCCCGGAAACCGCCGAACAACGCCATTGCCATTGTCTGCGGCATACAACATCCCACACTGCACGAAAAAACCCGAGTAGCGGGCCGGTTCAATCGGTACTTCCTTCCAACTTTTTTCGACTGGACAGTAGCAATGGACCGACTGGTCTTTCACATCGCTAACAATCAGTTTACCGGATCCGTCCCAGGCTGGACCATCCGGAAGACTAAACGTCTCGCCAACTCGCGCAAGGGAGCCATCTGGATCAACCGGTGATTCACCTCCCGCAAAGCCAAGGCTTCCTGGAAAACAAAGACACAAAAGGGAAATATACTTTGCACCCATGTTCAACGAATTAGTTCCAACCATCTGTAGACACGTCATTTCATTTGCCCCCTTCATTCCATTGCGTGACTCAGTGTTTCAATCCATCATCAAAATGACATATAAGTAGAAGCAATCGATTTTGAGCCTCGAGTATACGTCACCGACCAACACAAGGCTCACTCTGTTCCTTGGTTAGCGCTCAGCGATAAAGCGAGCACTTGAAGCCGCCCAAGAAAACGCAGCCTGCATGCAACTAGGCCTCATCCGCTGCACGAAGCATATCGTCACAGCGTGGCTTCCACGCAACAATTTCGTTTTCATCAAAGTAAATACCAATTTCTCGTGCGGCTGACTCTGCCGAATCCGACGCGTGCACGAGATTCATCTGACGACTTGCCGAAAAATCACCACGGATTGTCCCGGCGACAGCCTTCAGCCCACTTGTAGCCCCGAGCATTTCACGAACCACTCGCACAACATCGAGCCCCTCATAAATTGCAGCAACGACTGGCGCTGCAGTAATGAACGACTCAAGGCTTGGATAGAACGGCTTTTCAACATGTTCTGCATAATGCTGTTTTGCAAGTTCGGGCGTCACACGGAGCATCTTCAGGGCAACAAGCCGAAGCCCCTTATCCTCGAACCGACTCATTACCTTTGTCAGGAGCCCACGCTCAATGCAGTCAGGCTTGAACATTACGAAGGTCTGGTCCATCCGTCTCATCTCCAATGTTTTTTCAGGGTATTTTCACTTTGATCGAACGCATATCGGCCCGATCTCTAGCATTCTTCTTGTACCGTTCTCAAGGCGAGTTTTCCAGCCCATCTTGTCATCAGCAGAGCCCGGAAACCCTGAGGCGTCGTTGGATGACGTTGATCCATGGTCTCATTCTGCCTAGTCTCTGCGCGTTTTCTATAAATTCACCCCAAAGGGACAGCGACGAAATGTCAAATCCGCACCAGCAGTATGCTGGAATATGTTTGCTGACGTTGCTGAGTTTTTCTTGCACAACATTCGCTGCAAAACCCAGTAGGCAAGAAGTTCGTCCTGCTGTTATCGGAAGCTTCACTCGAGCCATCCAGCCACTTCTTCTGAATCGATGTGCTGCAGGCGCGTGCCATGGTGGATCACAGGGAGCAGCACCGCAACTCTTGCGTGGACCAATCCATGGGAAGGCTAACCAGCAAACAACCCTGAGAAATCTTGAAAGCATTACGAAATCTGTCCAAAACAAATCGAATGACAGGATGTTTCTTTCTAAAATTCTGAATCATCACGACAAAAGAACCAATGCCTCCGTCCCAAAGAAAGAACTCTTAACAGCCCATGAGCAAGAATTGTTTGTGACATGGCTTTCTACACTGCCTCAGAATGAACATCCTCAATTACGATCAGCGGCCCCCTCCCCTCAATCCCAAAAAGTGAATCCAGCGGGCTTTGAGCTGCCTCAGCCGCCACCAGCATCGTGGGGTCAACACAATCGGTTCAAGATTCTTCTTGAGCAAGCAAAGAATCCACCACAGTTTCCACCACCACGGGTCACACCTGGATTACGACTCGAGAAGATGCTGCCCGAAGAATTTCCACTTCTTAAAGAAACTCACAGTGAATAAGACGCCCCACCTGCTTCCGACAAATAGCTGTTAAAGCTGAATGTCTCCGGACTTGACCTGCTCAAGAAATATTTGATTTCCAGGAAGCAGATCTGGATGCACGATCAATTCATCAAGAGAAAGCCAAAAGAATTCCTGAACCTCAATTGGATGGGGAATTGGGCAACAGGGCTGAAGCGGCTCAACTGTCC
>DONH01000477.1 GCA_003509235.1 Planctomycetaceae bacterium | reverse complement strand
AAGAATGAATGCCGACAAAAGAATTGCAACAGCAGTAGCTCCGAAAACCGTCTGTCCGAATACTTTGACAGCAAACGCTGCCGCCATAACATCGGCTTCTGGCGTTGTCGCAACGAGCATCCAGGAAATATCTGAATCGACTGCCTGCGGACAAATTGTTTTCACTGAAGCAGAGCACAGTAAGGCTCGGGATTTTTCCCCATTGCTAGATGTAACGCTCTTCGAGTTTGTAAAAACATTAAACTTTTGCTGTGATTCGTCAGAAACAAAAAGACGATCCTTTACATCCGGAAATTCTCCGCCGGTCGCTCTCGCCCATTTGTCTCCATATACTTCATACGAAACGCTACCCGAGGCTGTATTACCCTTTGAAATTGCTCGATCCAGTTGATCGAATGAAACAAGAAAAAGCAGCACACCAGACACATTGCCTTCACTCTGAACCAACGTAGCGAGACTGAGGACAGGCATTCCTGCTGGCCCGTACGCTGTGTAATCGACACAGGTAAAACCGTCTTTAATAGATCCGTCAAGCAGTGTGTCTACAGCGTCAAGAGGACCGCTTTGCTCTAGCACATTTGACGAAAACCCTACACCATAATCACGACCTTTATTCACGCTATACACAACGTTTCGGGTATTTGCATCGACGAGCAAAACATCGTAGAGCCGCAACCTCTGCTTTATGCTTCGCATGACTGGATGGAGTTCAACATGACCAGCAGAGTACGACGAACCGTCACCAGCGTCGTCAAATAGACTTTTACTGCTGACTCCATTTGGATTATTGCGTACGTAAAGATCATGGAGAAAAAGCCCAGGACCTTGTAGTCCCTGAACAATTGCATTGGCTTTCAGAGCGTCATTCTGTTGCGATTTTTCATCTGAACTTTCATCGATTGCTGCTGCGTAATATGTGAGTAGCCTGCTGCGAACACGATCTTCATCCTCCTGATTCGAATCGAATTCACGAAAACCTTTGATCAACTCAGCAGAACTTGTTTCAACACGAGGAAGAGAGGCCGTCACCTGAATTTCGGCCGCAAGTTCCGCGTATCCGAGACTCACTGTATTTGCGATCAAATCAGATGCGAGTTCAACCCGTTGGAATGCAGCTCCCCGAATGGCCACCAGTGCCGACTGATACATTGCAACACCGAGAATTCCCAGCGGCAGCAATGACATCGTGATCAGCGCGATTAGCACTGGATTTCGTGGAGAACGTTCCTTCACAAGTTGCATCATTTTTCCGTGCACTGCGTTAGTCCAATAAACAGTTACTGCGGCAGTCCGCTCACCACTCATTCCGACAGCAAATGCCATCAATATGGAGGTTCTAAAACCTTCTTTTACACGTGCAGGACTGCTCACGCTATCACTTGGCTATACCCTCGCTGGATGGTGAACGCAAATAAACCCATGAACTTGTGGCCTTTCCATTAGGAACGGACTGATTCGGCAGCCAGTTCGTACCGTTTGTAGGAAATACACGGCTCATGACTCTTCCTGGTGCTTCGGCAATGCCTGTCGACCCTGGCCTGTTTTGTAAACTAAAGAGGCCTGCCACGCTGAAACGAATCACCTGGTTCTCAGGCAATGAAACCGTACGACATGGGTTACTTTTTTTCCCGCGGAATAACACTTCCATGTGGGTCAACGTCTTCGTTCCCAAGCTCATTCTCAATGCGTTTCCGAACTTGTTCCCCGAGATGATGTTCGATCCACTCTGCTGGTGGGTGAAGATGATCGACTGGTAAGTCCACGTGCTTTCCAAGCCAGGTTTCCCATAACCGATGAGACCGCACGATGACTTTCGCGTTCAATCGCCCCTGTGGAGTAAGGACAAGATCGTTCTCCTGTTTTCGCAACTGCCCATTCACACACAACCATCGATTCACTAGTCCACCAAATGCGTCTTCATGTCTCACTTGCCCTGATTCTTCTGCCCTCCAAAATGAGGCCAACCGATCTTCGCATTGCACTCGCCAGAGATAAACAAGTTTCGAAATCAAGCGAGCAACGACTCCATCATCAGGAGCAACAAGAATGGCAATGACATATTCGACCCCCAATACAACCGCCATCATGCCTGCGGCAGACGTCCCAAGCTTCCACGCAAGAAGATAGCCCCCAATAGCACCAACCACAGCAATCACAACGGCCAACCATACTGCATGGTGAAGCCTATGAACCAATCGCTCCGCAGTTGCAGCAGGCACCACAAGCATCGCAACGACAAGAATAGCACCAACAGCTACAAATCCGGTAACTGTGGCCAATGAGACGCCAACTAAGAGACCCGTGGTCACTGCAACAGTTGGTACACCGGCTGCTATGGCAGCATCACAATCAAAGGCGGTGAAGAGCTGCCACCGCCATGTGCACCACATGCCAAAACTCACGAGCAACAACACGATTGACGCGGACAAAAAGGCTCTTGGAATATCCCACCCGTACACATCCACGGTGTCAAAAGGCACCAGTTCAAGAATGCCGTAAAGCACACAGCCAGGATCAAGATCAATGCGCGAACCGGACAGTGTAACCAGAAGCACGCCAGCAGCGAACAGCGTTGTAAAAGAGACCCCAACACTCGCATCGTCCCACAGTCCTGCCTGGCGACACAGAAATCGAGTGAACCAGACCGTCACCATTGCTGCGGCCGTTGCACCGAAAAGTACACCGATGCCACCGGGCTGAGCCCCAAGGAGTACTGCCACGACAAGCCCAGGAAGCACCGCATGGCTGATTGCATCTCCCAGCAAGCTCATGCGACGGACAACCAGGGGTGTGCCTACAATTGCACAGCATGCAGAAACAACCACTGCTGTAGCAATCGCCCATCCGTGCAACGGCCCAATGGATTCCAGCCAGGAGGTCAACATCGCGTGAGCCAACAAAATAGTCACAGCTTTCGCTCCATTACCCGAGGAGTGGCTGCGGTGACTTCTGTTTCCATAAGCGGCACAGATGATATTCCGCTCACTGCTCGCGTCCGCCACAGTATTCCTCGACACGGTGCTACGAGAATGGAAAGGATTAAAAGCGCTGTCGCCACGAGAACGACAACCGGGCCTGTTGGCACCTGCACAGCGAGGCTACTGAGTACCACTCCCGCCAGCGCGCTGAGTAATCCAACTGCCCCGGCAATGACAAGCATGGGAATAAGCCGATCGGTCCATTGCCTGGCAACAGCTGGAGGAATAACAACAAGTGCCGTGACCAAGACTGCCCCAGCTGCTGGCAGTCCAACAACAACCATCACCGCAATCAGAGCGATCAACACAAGATCTATTGTCGCTGCTGGCCATCCGGCCGCAGCAGCAAAACCTGGATCAAACGCGACCATTGTTGCTTCCTTCAAGCCCACCACGATGCACAAAACACCAATGATTGAAACAATTCCAAGCAAGAGTGCGTCATGAGCTGTCAGCGATGCGGTGTGCCCAAGCAAGAATCGCTCCAAGCCACCACTTCCAGGAATCCCACGACTCACCATCCCCGAAATCAAAGTGATCCCAAGACCGAACGAAACACTCAGCACAATCGCAGTCGCTGCATCATCACGTGTGCGGGTAAACTTTCGAATAAGAACCAAAAGAATTATAGCGAATATTGCTGAGAGGAGGCCACCAACAAGAAGCACGGCGAGATCACGATGCCCGGTAATGAGTAAGGCTGATGCAACTCCCACAAGCGTTGCATGCGCTGCAGCATCACCGACAAGCGCTCTCTTTCTTAGGACGCCAAACGTACCAATCACTCCTGCGGCACACCCAACTGCTGCAACACCAGCAGCAACCACAAGGGTGTTGTACGGAAGGAGTGCTATAGCAACGGCAGAATAGATCATGATGTCCTTCCTCCCCGCTCCACTGCTTCCCCAATTTCATCCAGAATGCTGAGACGGCCAGAATATGTCATCGTTAGATTTTCTGGCGTAAGCACATCAGCCGTTGGACCGGCTGCAACAAGACGCATATCAACAAGAGCGACTGCATCAAACCATTCGGCAGCCGTCCGTATATCGTGATGCACAGCAATAACTAATTTTCCCTGATCCCGCAGTTCGGCGAGAATGTTGAATATTTGCTCCTGCGAGCCAGCGTCGACACCTGCCATGGGCTCATCGAGAAGATAAATTTCAGCCTTGCGAGCAAGCGCTCGTGCTAAAAAGACACGCTGCTGCTGCCCTCCAGAGAGTTTCCCTATTTGTCGATTCGCAAAATCCGCAAGACCAACGTGATCAAGACTTGCACGAGCCAACTCGCGCTCACGTTTCCCACCCCGTTGAAACCAGCCAAGTCTTGATGTCGCACCCATACGGACAACATCCATTACGCTGACTGGAAAGTCCCAATCAACCGTTTCTCGCTGGGGAACATATGCGATTTTTGAACGAACTTCAGCGAGCTTTTGCCCCCAAAATCGCACGGTTCCACCGGCTCTTCGCACAAGATCCAACGTTGCCTTGAGCAGCGTGCTTTTCCCTGCACCATTTGGCCCAATAATCCCAAAGAGACAGGGGTCTTGTATTTCAAAATCCACGTTCCATAAGACTGGACGACGCCCGTATGCAACCGTGAGATCGTGCCACTCCAACATTGGATGAGCGGCATGCACCTCTTGAATCGGGTTCTTTCCAGCCATTCGGGTTCATCTCTTTCGCAACGAGCTCATGTCAGAATAAAAAGTGGCTACTTCACAATACGCTGGGAGACACTTGTCGCGCGGAGTGCCTCGATAATTATGTCAACGTTTGCAAGTAATGCACGTTCAAGCGTATCACCACCTCCTCCAGCTGGCCCCAATGCATCGGAATATAAGCGTCCACCGAGACGGACACTTTGCCCACGAGCGGCAGCACCCTCTATTAACGCCGTAACATTGCGATCCGACACACTCGTCTCAACGAACACTGCTGGTATTTTGCGTTGGACAACCAACTCGACCAATTGATTCATGTCAGCGAGACCAGCTTCACTTTCTGTACTCGTTCCCTGAATTCCGATGACTTCAAGCCCATATGCCCGGCCAAAGTAACGAAACGCGTCGTGGGCGGTAATAAGGACTCGACGTTGCGGAGGAATTTCTTTGAACTTTCTCTTCACATTCTTGTCAAGTTCCAAAAGATCTTTGGAATACTTTTCAGCTCGCTGGCGGTAGTCCAAGGCAGCCTTGGAATCGAGTTGAGACAACGCATCAGCAACCGCAGATGGACAATAACTCCAAAGTTTGGCGTCAAACCATATGTGTGGGTCAAACAGATCATTTCCAATGGAAAGCAATTCATTTTTTGGAACCGCATTACCAACTGCCACGAAAGGACGTTTCCGGCCAATTCGCTCCAGAAGTTCTGCCAGCTTTCCTTCCAGATGAAGTCCGTTGGCAACAATCAAATCAGCACGAACAAGTCTGTCGATATCTCGCGGTGTTGCACGATAGGAATGAGGGTCGACCCCATCTGCCATGAGACTTTCAACCACGACCAGATCACCCCCAACCTGCTTTACCAGATCGGCAACGACTGTCGTCGTAGCGATAACACGGATGGGCGATGCTGCCTCTAAGTTATTCCATGAAGCCACCAGTAGAGAAAGAACCAGAATGACTTTGACGATTCGCGGCATTTCTTTTTCGACCTCTCAAAAAACAGTTTTTGGGCACTCAAAAAAGTGTATCCTACTTCAGCAATGACTGCGCATCGGTCAAAACCTGTAGAAAACGCCGGAATAATCCCCCGGATCACCTCAATTTGCCACACAGCATTGTTTTACGCGATAAATTGACTTCTCAAAACCAGCGCATTGACGCAAAGATCATGCAGTCTTAGGTTCAGAGACAGTGTGTTATGCCATTCCAAACGGAGAGATTATTCCTCATGGACTCGGGTTACTGCAAACGATTCCGCATGGAAATCGATCTTCCGAGATCGTCTGTGCCCCTGGCCTCACTGCCGAGTGGCTACCAACTCGTTCCATGGAACGAGGCCCTTCTTGATGTTCACGCCCGCACAAAGTACCAAGCCTTCTGTCAAGAAATTGACGCACAGGTCTTTCCGTGTCTCGGTGAACTTGCAGGCTGCCGGAGGCTGATGCAGGAAATTCGCAGAAAACCCGGTTTCCTGCCAGAGGCCACCTGGCTGATTGCCCAGCGAATGAATCGCTACAGAGGAATCAATGAAACCCAGTTTGCGCCCCTTGAATGGTGCGGAACAATTCAAGGCGTCATGGATCGTTCAGGAATTGGATCAATTCAGAATATTGGCATTGTGCCCTCTCAACGAGGCGGTGGACTGGGGAGCGTCTTGATTGGACAAGCACTGTCTGGTTTTGAAGCCGCAGGTGCCTGTCACGTCACTCTTGAGGTGACCGCTGAAAACATCGCTGCAATCAGGCTCTATCAGCGTCTTGGCTTCCGGAGATCAAAAACAATATACAAACCGATCGATTCCTCACTCTTTCGAGATGGGTATGATTCATCTATCG
>DONH01000151.1 GCA_003509235.1 Planctomycetaceae bacterium | reverse complement strand
CTGGTGGCCTTTAGGGAAGCATTGAATGAAGAGTCCGCGTCGAGTCCGACACGGCTTCAGAAGTGGATTGTCCCTGGTCATAAAGCGGACTTCGCAGTTATGGCTCTGGATCCGTCGCCTCATACTGTGGATAGCACTCACCAACGCCTTTTGGCAGGTCCGATGGGGTCGGCACTTGAGGCGACCTATTCATTTGTGGGGCTTACAGAGGTTAGTGAGTATCTGCCCACTGCTGAGCAGTTTGCAGCAAAACTTGTGAGGCAAGGAGAAGATCCTGAGAGCGCTAGCTACAAAGCACGAGTAAAGGGGTACGCAGCGAGGGAACCTGCAATGCAAAAAGTAAGACTGGAGCCAGATTTTCCTCCCTGGCCATGTGCATGCTTTTACCCAATGAATAAGAAGAGAAAAGTCGGTGAGAATTGGTTCACCCTTCCGTTCTCGGAGCGTAGTCGACTCATGGCCGAACATGGTGCAAGTGGAATGAAATTTGGTGGTAGAGTATCTCAACTCATTACAGTCTCGGTTGGTCTTGATGACTGGGAGTGGGGAGTTACTCTTTGGGCGCGTCGTCCAGAGTTTCTCAAGGAAATTGTCTATACGATGAGATTCGATGAAGCGAGTGCTCGGTACGCAGAATTTGGACCATTTTATACTGGCTATGTTGCGACTGCTGACCAAATTATTGACCACTGCCGAATTGGGATGTAGCCAAAAACTTCGTTAATTTGTTGCCACAGGATTTTCCTGCTCTGCATGCGAAAACACAAGTTCGACGGGTGTGCCCCGTTTGGGTACGCGGCCGGTAAAGACTTCAAACAGTAGCGAATCATTTGCCTGGGAACTGGTAATTGGCAGATCGAGTGTCGCAGCTGGAAAGTTCGAGACACATACGAGATCACCGCCGTCAGCCTGATAGTATTCAATATTTGTTTTAGGGTCTTTCCAAAAACTACTCCCAGCAAAAATCCAGTTGTAGTCTAACTCCTGCCCGGTCTGGCTGTTCTTCACCCATTGTTGAGCAGGTGCTTCGTGGTCTCCGGTTTCATCTTGCCAGCGCACTGCGATTGCTACTGAATCTCCAGTCGCTGGTTTGAATTCAGGGTAAAACGAGGCTGGGTTGCCTGCACGAAGACCGATTGCGAGAAGGCCGGTGTGAACGAGCTGTGCGGTGGCGTCGACTGCGATAACAGACTCGTGTTCTTTGGTCTTTCGAGGGCAGGCAAAAAACTCAATAGGCCCATCGGCAAGTGCGACTGCACCGCCGACTATAAGCTGCCGTGACTGAGCATCAATCCAAACGGCTTGCTTGGGTGAAAGGCGAGTAAGTTCTGGGTGCGGGTCAACGGGTTCTGCTGCTGCTCCGACCACGAGTGAGACAAGTGCAGCCACGATTCCAGGAATACAGATGTTGGACAATCTAACAGGAACTGATCGGAGGAGTGGATATGGAGTCGTTGACATCTCAGATATTATTTTCTGGTAAAGGTTTTGCTGCAGATCGTGAGTTGGTTGAGTATAGTTTGACTGACGGGCGGTTTTTCAATCGTACCCTAGCGTGGCATATGAGCTGAACGTGCTGGAGGGGTCGCGACCAGCGTCCACCATCTGGAGAAGTTTAATGCCGGAACTACAAAGAAAACATGTGGATCAAGTAAACAGCATTTTCGTTGACTCAAAGATTACTCCACGACAAAGGCTATCGCTGCCCAGTGAAATAGAAGACGAAATCACCTGTACAAAGCAATATCATAAGGCAGGGCGATTCGTTCATGGAAAGCTGAAGCGTCGGAAGATTATCGGCCGTCTTGAGAGTCTAGCAACTCTTTGTGGTGGCAGAGATGCAAGGCAGTGTCTCGAAAAGCTGACACAGCTCGTTGCAAAAAATATCAAGAACGATAAAGAGCCTTCCTCCGGATGCGATGTTCTAATGGAGTGTCTCTCACTGAGGTCACAGTTGGCTTACAAAGCCGACCAATGGCTAGTGGGCGAAGCTGTCATCTGGGGTTTCGTATGGTTTACTCGAAGTGGCAGAATTAATAGTCCGGCGGGCCGAATACTAGAGAATCTTGTTCAGATTGGAGAAGTCGGCCTTAAAAATGTATTCAATGGTGAATTTTCTGCGACCCCCTTCCTTCTGACCTGTGGAGGTCTCTTAAAAGACGTCGCTTGTTGTCAGTCTTTTGTGGATGCGGCGCGGGAGAATCTGCAACTTGAGGTTCAAGAACGTGTGGGCGATGACGGCGGTGTTGGGATGGAGTCATCGTCTGAAATTCTTACTGCAGTTAACAGGTGGGCTCGTTGTCGAGAAGTTATTCGTGCAACGAGCGGTAAAAAGTTAGGTAAGGAAACAAATAGCAAAATTGACCAGGCGGTTATATTTGCTGTTCTTCTTTTGGGTAATGGTGGTCAGCCGGTAACAGAATATGGATGCGATGCAGAGCAATCCGTGGCTCCAATACTTCAGGTGGCTTCATGCGGAAGGAACAAAGTTGCCGCGACTGTGCTTGCACTGACAGAAGGGAAGAATTCAGCAGGGGACGTGCGATGGACGGAAAAAGGGCTCAGCGAGCGTTCTTTGTTTGATGAAGAGCAAAAGACTGCGGTCTTTCGTAGTGGCTGGAAACGTGGGGCAGTACGGGTACTCGTGTCGTATCGTGATGAGTCTCCCTATCTTGAAATTGTAGCTGGGGGTCGGTTGGTTGTTGCAGGAAGGTGGGATATCGCGCTTCGTTGTGAGGGCAAAGAACTTCAACGTGTTGGACCTTGGCGGAGAACATGGTGGGACGCGAACGATAGCGCGGTCTATTTCGAAATATCTGTCGATGTGGAAGGCGGGAGGCGATTGGAACGATCCATGTTGCTTTTGCCAAAAGATAAAGTCGTGCTCTTGGCCGATGCCATTGTTATTCCTGAACTAAAACACGGTAATCAATCAGGCTTTCTCACAGCAGAAATCCAATTACGGAGTTCCCTTTCGGTGACACCTTCGATTGCAATTGATCCATCTGAAGAAACATGTGAAGTGTTTGGGAGTGATGGGAAACCCCGATTTCTTGCCATTCCACTCGCCTTGGAGGAATGGCGAGAATCATGTCGAGGGCATGGAAGTCTTGGCATGTCAGGTCAGCGACTTGAATTGAAGCAGAGGGCGGAGTCCGGAAGACTCTATGCGCCACTCTGGATTGACTGCAATGCGGGGCGACTAAAGCGATTGCACGAGCAGCCTGAATATAACCAGCGAACATGGCGGCAGTTAACAGTAGCAGATACTCGGGAAACGCTCCGAGCTGATCAGGCAGTTGGTTTCAGGGTGCAATCATGTCTCGACCAGTGGTTTGTATATCGGTCACTGGATGAGGCACGGAATCGCACAGCCTTGGGGTGTAATATGTCGTCAGAATTTCTTGTCGGCCGCGTGGCTGGAAATGGTGTTGTGAAGCGTTTGTTGGAAGTCGTCGAAGACCGCGTATTGTATTAACTCCTATGAATAGACAGAACAGTCAGAGGCCGACAGCAGAAGTGCAGTCGCTTTGCACAGAAAATTGGAAACATGTTCTTGGTCGGGTGGCTGACGCGTGTACCAAAGCCAGCCGAGAAACAGCATCTGTACGAGTCGTTGGTGTGACGAAATATGTCGATACGGCACGGACGAAAGCACTTTACAATGCAGGGTGCCGAGATCTCGGTGAAAGCCGGCCGCAGGCTCTATGGGAAAAAGC
>DONH01000441.1 GCA_003509235.1 Planctomycetaceae bacterium | reverse complement strand
GAAATTGTGATTGCTGAAGCAACGGCACAGAATCCTGCAGCGAGCGATCCAGGACTCTTTATTGATTATCTCGATCGTCTGGATGACGTTGTTCAACAATATGACGTCGCTGCACTTACGTATATCAATTCTGATTGGCCCGCTCATGGATGGGGACCAGAATGGGGTGACTCCCGTGTGGAAATGAACCCACAGGTGAAGGCTTTCTTTCTTGATACATTCGGTGATGGAACTCGGTATGTCTACTCGAGCACCACAGATGGCCCGATCGATCTACCAGACCCAACTGATGATCAACCTATTGAACCACAGCCAGAAAGCCCCGCCCCAGCACCTGTTCCAGATGATTCAACACCAAGCCCTATCGATACACCTACGAATCCAGTTGATGCAATACCACAACTCGCGTTTTCACTTGATTGGCCAGGTCCAGATATCTGGATGGTCGTGGATCGTACAAATGCTCTGTTCGGATACGCAGAGAATATTGCAGCAATTTCCAGTATGTCTGCAACTATTCAGAATCTTGACACGGGTCTTTATCTTCGTCGTGATGGGCGTTTTGGCGTTGCAGAATCATTCGATATCGAGATCAACAGAAATAACGGCCATTGGTCGCTCCTGCATACGCCAGCGGCTGGTGGCACATATCGCTTGGTCGTGACAGCCGAAAGCGTTGATGGAACCACGCAGTCACAAATAACGACATTTAACGTACGTGGTGAACCGAGTGATCCTTCGGGTCAAGATCCTGTATCACCACCGCAAGAAGAGCCTATACAAAGCCAGCCGATCTTCACGGCTGATTTTGAGAATAGTGGAGCAGGCATCTATACACCCGATCAGCTTCGCGCAGACTGGAATACACCGGCTTGGTCACAGGGTGTCGATGAAGGACGCGTGTCACTTGTAGAGCAGGAATCAGGTAGCACCGTTCTTGCTGTCGAATACCCTGCTGGGGAATACGGCACGAGAGAGACAGGGGCTCAATGGAAACTCAATTTTGACACATCATATACCAGTGTTGAATTGAGTTACGACGTTCAATTTGAAGAAGGTTTTGACTTTGTAAAAGGTGGCAAGCTTCCTGGTCTCTTTGGCGGGGAGGGAAATACAGGAGGTGGGATACCAACCGGAATGGACGGTTTTTCAGCCCGCATGATGTGGCGTGGGAACGGTCGTGTTGTTCAGTATGTCTACTATCCAGACCAGCCAGAGCACTTTGGGCATGACATGCCCTGGACAGATCCAGCGACTGGTGAGGACCTCATGTTCACTCCAGGAACATGGCACAACGTCGTGCATCAATTGAAACTCAATACACCTGGGGAAAGGAACGGTGTCTTACGGACGTACTTCGATGGACAACTTGCCCTCGAAGTGCAGGGCCTTCGTTTTCGTGACACAACAGATTTTGCGATTGATGGAATGTACTTCAGTACCTTCTTCGGTGGAGGGAGTGATTCGTGGTCAACAACTTCTGATGAGACGATTTATTTTGACAACTTCAGAATTTCAGAAATCACATTCGAGAACCAACCCCAACCAGTCGTGCCACCTGAGGTGGCTCCTGAACCAGTACCAAGTCCTAACCCAACGCTACCAGGCGTCGGTGACCAGCCTCTTCCAACAACTGATGTATCGCTCGCACTTGCTCAGGCAATAGCAGATGGTCGTATCCTTGCTTCTCCTGCGGTTGGTGATGCAGTTCCTCATCGTTTTGACGGCACTCCACTGCAGCCTTTGACAACATCAAGCTTCAATCAGGCAGTCCCATCTTCAGACTGGTGGTCATCTGTTGTTATGCCAGTATTTGGTGATGAGTTTTCTGCTCCACTCCACTCCCATCCACTGACTGTACAGACTACCTCAACAGGGCTCCTTGTTGGTGCACCGACTGAGACGACTGTTGCTCTTACAGGTGCGACAACAGCAGAATATAAAACTTCCCATCGGTTTGATCTGCAACTTGAGCTTCTTCAACAAGATCCTGCTAGCCAGTTTGCAGTTGAAGAATACGGAGACTGGTCGTTCACCGGGAGATGGCTTGGTGGTGATACTCAGCCAACTGCTACCCTTGCACAAGGATCACCAGTCGTGTGGCTTGACGATGTCAATTTTGAGCAGATGGTTGTTGTGCCGACTGATGGTAATGCTGACATTGAAATAGGGAGTAACTATGCATTTGTCACGGTTGCGGGTCGAACATCACTCGTTCTTGGTCCAGAGGGATCGTGGCTTGAAGTTCTGCCCGAGGGAATCGTTGTACGTGGGGTTGCACGTGGTGAACTTGCTGTTGGACTGCTTCCAGAGAGTGATGAAGAAACGCGAGTACGATTTCTCGAAATAGCAGGAAATCGTTTAGATACAACACAGTTTTCATGGGACACACGTACAAATCCGTTTGATATTCGAGTGCGATATGAGTTTGGGGCAGAAGAGTCGTCAGAGGTCCTGCTCGCTGCCTATCCGCATCTGAACCGATTGGCAGCAACCCCAGATTCACTTGGGCAGTCTGTGGGCTCATCGGGCTATGTCAGTCCACGAGGTGAGTTGGGACTGGTGTCAACAACTGGTTTTGATATTGATGTTCCAGCTCGTGGTGTGCTCCCCACACTTCCAGCAGTGCTCACTGCGGATCAGTTGAATACTCTCCAAGAGATGGTTCGTAATGACCCTGCAGCGATAGATCCTGCTGGAACATTAAATCGCTATGGCGATACCTACTGGGCTGGAAAAGCGATGCTCAAACTGTCACAGCTCGCTCAACTTGCGGAGATCACTGGCCAGACAGAGGTGCGTGAGCGAATTCTCGTAGCACTCAAAAATGAACTGAGTGACTGGTTTACGGCAACAGGTAAATCAGGCGACAAACACTTTGCCTACAACGCAGAGTGGGACACGTTGCAAGGATACCCAGATAGCTTTGGTTCTGCTGGTGATCTCAATGATCATCATTTCCATTATGGCTATTTCATTCACGCCGCCGCACTTGTTGGGAGTTTTGACGCCGAATGGGCGATGAATCAAAAGCAGATGGTGGACCTGCTCGTAGCTGATGTAGCCGGTACCGATGTTGCTGGGAATATGCTGCCACGTTTACGAAGCTTTAGCCCGATGGCTGGGCATTCATGGGCATCAGGACACGGAGCCTTTGCCAGTGGGAACAATCATGAATCAAGTTCGGAATCCATGAACTTTGCAACAGCCGTGATGCTCTGGGGCGAGATGACTGGTGACACGGGAATGACAGGTCTTGGTCAGATGCTCTACAGCGTTGAGGCCGAAGCCATTTCAGAGTACTGGTTCAATCGGTATGGCACGGTTTTCCCTGAAAGCTTTCCATACGAATCTCTTGGAATGGTCTGGGGTGATGGCGGGAGTCATGCCACCTGGTTTTCTGCCGAACCAGAAATGATTAAGGGAATCAATTTTCTTCCGTTTCACGGAGGCTCACTCTACCTTGCAGAAATGGCTCGGGACCCCGCAGCTTTGCTCGCTGAAATTGAGCAACTTGGTGATGGTGTTATTAATGATTGGCCAGGAATTATCTTGCAGTACGAGGCACTGGTAAACCCTGAGGCAGCAGCAAATCGACTGGCTCTCGGAGGAATAGGAACTGAAGAAGGCCAGACAATGGCACAAACGTATTTCTGGACAACGGTATTATCAAATATTGGTACACCAACATCGGTGATACGAGGAGATCATCCGCTCTCTGCTGTTTTTCAAAAAGAAGGAGTCACAACATACGTTGCTCATAACGCTGGGGAAGAAAATATAACTGTTCGTTTTAACGATAATACATCCATTGAAGTGCCAGCAGGAGAAACAGTGACTCGGCAAAGACTTGGAAATTCTGATCAACTTGTCGATGTATTAGTCGTTGATCAATTATCGGATCAACCAGCCAGCGAACCAACGCTGCCTTCGACACCATCGCTGAGTCTCGTGTCTTCAACAAATACGATGCGA
The DNA here is from genome assembly GCA_003509235.1 of Planctomycetaceae bacterium. Classification (GTDB taxonomy): domain Bacteria; phylum Planctomycetota; class Planctomycetia; order Pirellulales; family UBA1268; genus UBA1268. Next base: position 9,537 of record DONH01000441.1, on the reverse strand, counting down.
CTTCTGGTTGATTCAACAACTGGTGTGGCATTCGTACAAGACTCTATCAATGAACCACTCCTGATTCGTCGCGCCGACGATTATTTCAATGGAGATGTCCCGCTTGTTCGCGGGACGGCCACACTTGTCGCGGCTGCTCGTGATGATCTCGGCAGAATTCGTGTACTCGATGTGAGCGAATGGGGTGCATTCGCATGGATCCTTGATGAAAACGGAATGTTTCAAGCAGAAGAAGGACCAACAGACTCCACACTGTCCTCAAAAGAGGTCCTGTTCCAGATCGATCTTGATGGGGATGGAGTCATAGGTATGTCTTCGAACTCATGACTTTTTGTCCACATTGAGTGCTCGCATTATGTAGCCAAAGCCAGTATTCCTTCGGTTTTTGGGAGTCAATGGACTTCCGTACGTGATGCAAAGACATTGCCTTTCGTCTCGGTTTATCAGGCAGGATCCGGGTGCGAGCCGTCCTGCTGCCAATTCAGGCCCATTCGGTGTAAATTCGTGGGGTCTCTATTTCATAGGCATAGTCTACCGAGAGCATTATGAAGCCCCGTGAAGTCATCGCGATGTGTCGCGAGAAAGAAGTCAAAGCAGTCGATCTCCGATTTGTTGATTTTCTTGGTACCTGGCAGCATTTCACGATTCCAGTTGCCAAGTTGGAAGAAGAAGTTTTTGAAGATGGAATCGGGTTTGATGGCTCAAGCATTCGTGGCTGGCAGGCAATTAATGAAAGCGACATGTTGCTTGTTCCGGTTCCGGACACAGCATTTGTCGATCCATTTACAACCGTGCCAACGCTTGCCGTCATCTGCATGGTGCAAGATCCAATTACCCGTGAAGACTATTCCCGTGACCCACGATTCATTGCTCGCAAAGCGGCGATTTATTTAGAGGGAACTGGTATTGCTGATACGTGCTTTATTGGTCCAGAAGCAGAGTTCTTTGTTTTTGATGCAGCTCACTTTGATCAAACTGCCCATGAGGGCTTTTATTCAATCGACTCAGCTGAAGCTGAATGGAATCGAGGCAGCGGCAGTCATGGGTATCAGGTGCGACACCGTCAGGGGTACAGCCCAGTTCCACCAACTGATCAGATGATGGATATCCGCACAGAAATGATGCTCACAATGATTCAGTGTGGTATCGATGTCGAAGCACAGCATCATGAGGTCGCCTCAGCCGGTCAATGTGAAATTGATATGCGATATCAGAGCCTTGTGCGGATGGCTGATCACCTCTGTCTCTATAAATATATTGTTCGGAACGTCGCTCGAAGACATGGACGAACAGCGACATTCATGCCAAAACCAATCTACGGAGATAGTGGATCAGGAATGCATGTGAATCTTTCCCTATGGAAAGAAGGCAAGCCTCTGTTCGGTGGCTCTGGGTATGCAGGACTTTCTGACATGGCACTGCATGCACTCGGCGGAATTCTGAAACACGCACGAGCGCTTCTTGCACTGACAAATCCAACAACAAATAGCTATAAACGACTCGTTCCAGGGTATGAGGCACCTATCAATCTGGCATACTCTCAGCGAAATCGATCAGCAGCGTGTCGAATCCCGATGTATTCAACGAATCCAAAGACGAAACGGATTGAATTTCGTTGTCCAGATCCGACGTGTAATCCATATCTCGCTTTTTCAGCAATTCTGATGGCAGCTATCGATGGGATTCAAAATCATATTGATCCTGGTGAACCACTTGACCGTGATATCTACGATATGCCGCCGGAAGAATTGGCCAACGTCTCAAAAACTCCAGCGTCACTTGGTGAATCTATTGATGCACTCGAGCAGGATCATGATTTTCTTCTACGCGGTGACGTGTTCACTGAAGATGTCATCCTCACCTGGATTTCCCATAAAAGAAATCACGAGATCATACCGCTACGATCTCGTCCTCATCCTTGGGAATTTTGCCTCTACTTCGATGCGTAACGCCACGCGAATGCCACATGTAGATCTAAGGGTGGCAAGTCAGGCAATCTAGGAAACAACTGCCTCCCGTTCTGAGAATACCGTTCTGATCGTGCTGGCTGTACCGATTCTCCTATTTGTCGAGAGTGAATGTGCACTCAAAGAGGACGATGACCTGAACGGTGGCAGGGGGAGTTCGAATGCTCAAGCAGTGGCAAATAGTTTTTTATGTCATAACGGGGACGCTTGTTCTGGCAACTGTAAACCAAGCGTTGGCAGTTGAATCGTCTGATGGGTGGCGGCCCAAGTCGAGGTCAGAACCTATAGAAGTGACTTCCAATCAGGATGAAGAGATGCTTCAGTTAGTTCCAGGTGAAATCAATCGGGTGGTTGCCGACGATGGATTAAAAGAGGAACCATTTGATTGGATGGATGAACGCTACGGCCCACAAGATTCAGCATTGCAAGGCAATTCGAACACTGTGGGTGCCAATGAGGTTGTCATGATGGCCTCGCAAGCGACACCACCTGAGATTCAGGATTCACAGGAGGGCACATGTAATAGATGGTGCACGTGCCAACAGCGACGTACCTGTAAACAATGTGGCCTTCATCTCCCCAGCTTCGCGATGTATCCGGCGGATACGAAGGAGTCAGCAGGAGGATACCTCAATCTCGCTGATGCAAATCCGCAGAAAGTATTTGAGGATATTCGTATTGGGCTGAGTCAGGTAAATGATCAGATTCAATCAACACTCGGTCGCTTTTAAATCTACGTGACACATTACCAGACAGTTTTCCCACCATTGACCGCAATGGTTTGGCCGGTCACGAACGAAGCTTCATCACTGGCAAAGTAGGTGACAGCCCAGCCAACATCGTCAGGTTTCCCCCATCGGCCCATGGGAACAGTCTTAATGTATCCATCCTTATCTTCTTGGGGGTCGTCTTTGTGCCTCTCTGTTGGAACCCATCCTGGAGCAACCATATTGACCGTGATGCCGTGAGGAGCGAGTTCATTTGCCATACTTCGCGACCACCCCGTCTGGCCGCCTTTCGCTGCAACGTAAGCTGAAAATGGCGCGACACCAAGCAGGAAAACTTCACTGGTAATGTTGATGAGTCTTCCACATTTCCGTTCTTTCATTCCTGGTAGAAGTCGACTGGCCAGCAGGTACGGACTCTTCACGAAAAAATCGAGCATCTGTTGGTAGAAGTCCCAGTCATATTCTTCTATGGGCTTGAGTGGTTGTGCAGGAGTGGCATTGAGAACTGCGATGTCGATTGGGCCAAGGGACCGTTCGATCGCTGTAGCCATTGAGTCAATGTCTTCAGCATTCGTGACATTTGCCTGAAAGAGTTCAGCAGTGAGCCCCATTTCATGGAACTCGGCAAGAGTGGACTCCGCCCGATTTTTATTGTTGGCATAGTTGATCGCGATTTTTGCACCGGCTCGACCTAGGCAGGCAGCGGTTTCTTTGCCGAGTCCTGTTGAAGAACCCGTGACAAGAGCAACTCTGTTTTCAAGTGTGAATGGTGACATGATTTTTGAATAAACGATTGTGGATAAAAAGTAGTTGTGGTGGTCAGAGACCTCGTAGTAAACGGACACGTTTCAGAATCACTGTGGTTCTCTGACTCTTGACGATGCGGTCGATGATTATAGGTGAAATAGCCTAGCCAAAACGTATCTGTAAAATAGCGTACCGAGAATGTGCGATATCATATGATCGGTCACAGTGAACACGATATGCTTTATTGTGGTTTTCGTATCCAGAATATGCGTCTCCATCGTTCTAAAGTGACAAAAGCAACACACGAGAAAGAGCGATTCTGATGTGTTTTTTCGTTTCCTGTAAGACTTGCTTAGAATAAGAGGTAGTCTTTCAGAGGAATCTATTCGCTATGTCACAACGTATTTCCCTTTCGGCAACACTCGAAGTGGCACTGGCTGTCTTTTCCAGCTTCTCTGGCTTTTATCAGGTGACAGCTGCTGATTTCTCTCGTGATATCCAGCCACTGCTGGCCAAGCGATGTTTTGCGTGCCATGGACCTGATACACAGGAAGCGGGTTTGCGATTCGACTCACAAGAGGCCGCAACTGCGGAACTTGATAGCGGGTTTCGGGCTATCGTGCCGAGTGATGTCGATGCTAGTGAAATTTTATCACGAGTGACTTCAACAGATCCTGATCTCCAAATGCCACCAGAAGGTGCGAGGCTTACTGCTGATGAAGTTTCGGCACTCCGTGACTGGATTCATGATGGAGCACAGTGGAAAGAGCACTGGGCATTTCGACCGCTTACGAGTCCTGACGTACCGACACTTGAATCAGGAAGTAAAACTCACGAAACAAACCCGATTGATGCATTTATTCAGGCAGGGCTGGCACAGCATTCGTTGCCCATCCCTTCCAAAGCAGATCGTCGAACGTTATTACGCCGAGCGACCTACAACGTAACGGGTCTGCCACCATCAGAAGAAGAAACTCAAAACTTTCTCACCGATAGTTCACCAGATGCGTGGGAGCGAGTTGTCGATCGGCTACTGGCATCACCTCACTACGGTGAGCAGTGGGCTCGGCATTGGCTGGATCTTGTTCGATACGCAGATACGAATAGCTATGAACGGGATGGGAATAAGCCGCATTCATGGCGGTATCGTGATTACGTTATTTGTTCATTTAATGACGACAAACCATTCGATGACTTCGTGATCGAACAGCTTGCTGGTGATGAGATTTCAAATCCTACGGCAGAGAGTCTTATTGCGACAGGATACTATCGTTTGGGCATCTGGGATGATGAACCAGCCGATAAACTCCAGCATCGCTACGACCAACTTGATGATGTGGTTGCGACAACAGCGAAAACATTTCTTGCAATGACCATCGATTGTGCCCGGTGTCATGATCACAAGATCGATCCAATACTTCAGAAAGATTATTACTCTCTCCTCGCATTCTTTCAGAATATTACCCCTATGGGTGATCGGCAGATGAACCCAGACTTCATCGAGCAGCCTCTCCCCGAAGGAGAGATGACACCTGCAGAAGCGAAAGATATTGCAGTTGATACAAATCGTCGGCTTCAGGAAGCCCGTGGAGAAGTGAAAGCTATCCAGCGACGTATCAAAGAGTATGGCGAGCAGGCACGAGACGAACTGACGAAGAAAGACATGAAAGTATGGCGTGAAAAAGTTAAGCAACTCGAGCAAGAAAAAGCCGAAGTAGCTAAAATGCCAGCAGCTCTTGTTGTGACGGAATATGGAAATAAAGCGCCAGACACGTTCGTTCTCTATCGAGGAAACCCCCATGCAGAGACGTCTCCAGAGCTTCTTGTTGAGCCGGCATTCCCGTCTGTCTTAAAGGCAGTTGCTCCTGTGATCGAGCCACCTGAAAGTGGTCGCTCAACTGGTAGGCGGCTCGCTCTTGCGAAATGGATCGTGTCAGCAGACAACCCGCTGAGCGCACGAGTTCTTGCAAATCGTATTTGGCAGTATCACTTCGGTCGCGGGATTGTCCGAAGCCCCAGTAATTTTGGGTTTGCTGGCGATCCGCCCACCCACCCAGAACTGCTTGACTGGTTGGCGACAGAGTTGTTGCGACAAGACTGGCACATCAAAGACCTGCAGAAAACAATTATGATGTCGGCGGCATACCAGGCAGCGTCGACACCAAATGAAAAAGCATATGCAGCGGATTCGAGAAATGAATCATTTTGGCGATTTGATATGCGACGCCTTTCGGCTGAAGAGATACGAGATACGGTTCATGTAGTCAGTGGTGCTTTCAATCCAAAGATGTACGGTCCCGGTATTTACCCTGTGATTCCTAAGGAAGTGCTGGCAACGCAGTCGAAACCAGGTAAGGGGTGGGGAAATTCCTCACCAGAAGAACAGGCTCGTCGTAGCGTGTATATCCATGTCAAGCGATCGTTACTCACTCCGATACTTGCTGATTTTGATCTGGCCGATACCGATACAACATGTCCGGTGCGGTTTGTCACAACACAGCCAACGCAGGCTCTCGGTATGATGAATAGCGAATTTATGCAACAACAGTCAAAAGTATTTGCTAAACGCATCGCTCAAGAAGCCGGTGGCCCAGATCGAGCGGACATGAAAGCCTGTGTGAAGCGTGCAATTGAAGTTGCTCTTGTTCGGGATGCTCAAGATGATGAGGTGGCACATGGCCTGGCACTTATAGATGAACTGGAAACGACCGAAGGCATTAGCCCAAGCCGATCACTCGAACTCTACTGTCTGTTTCTTTTGAACCTCAATGAATTTGCCTATCTCGATTGACTCAAATAGAAATTGTTTGAAGCAAAATTGGAAAACACTTTGGAATCAACAATGAGTACACCAGACCACCGTGGTACGTTCTGCGGCCAAACCCGCCGCGAGTTTTTCTGGGAGGCCGGAGGATCCTTTACAGGCTTGGCGCTCTCTGGCCTGTTGGATGGCGACTTTTTTGCCCGTCAGACGCATGCGGCTGATGGAGTGACGGGGTATCAGAACCCACTGGCAGCGAAGCCGCCGATGTTTGCACCCAAAGCGAAGAGTGTCATCTTTTTATTCATGTATGGTGGGCCAAGTCATGTCGACACATTTGACTATAAACCTGCCCTGTATCCCCTTGATGGAAAAATTATCAAGGTAAAAACAAAGGGTCGCGGTGGAGAACGAAGCGAAAGCCGGGCGGTTGGACCAAAGTGGAAGTTCAAGCAATACGGCCAATGTGGGAAATGGGTAAGTGATCTTTTTCCCCATATTGGTCAGCATGTTGATGACATTGCTTTTATTCATTCAATGACAGCCGATTCACCAATTCATGGGTCAGCAATGCTCCAGATGAATTCAGGAAAAATTCAGTCAGGTGCACCATGTCTTGGCTCCTGGGTGAATTATGGCCTTGGAAGTGTCAATGAAAATCTTCCTGGATTCGTTGTCATGCTGGATAAAAAAGGTGGCCCTATTTCAGGAGCAAAAAATTGGGCAAGTGGATATATGCCAGCGACCTATCAGGCAACACTGCTTCGAAGTCAAGGTGATCCGATTTTAAACTTAGCACCGCCAGACGATATGCCTTTGGCAGCTCAACGGGCCTTGCTGGATTCATTGCGACAATCAAATTCACAACACTTTCTCTCACGAGGTGATAACTCTGAGCTTGCCGCTCGTATTGCTTCCTATGAGTTGGCGTGGCGAATGCAAGAGCATGCGCCAGAAGCGGTTGATCTTTCACAAGAGACTGTGGAGACGAAAAAACTATACGGCCTTGATCAGGATCGAACTGCACACTTTGGTCGACAGTGTCTATTGGCGCGCCGAATGGTCGAGCGTGGAGTCCGCTTTGTACAGGTGTATTCTGGTGGTGCCCATAATGATGACAACTGGGATGCCCATGGTGATCTTGAAAAGAATCATCAATTTCATGCAGGAAATACGGACCGGCCGATTGCTGGCCTTCTGGCTGATCTGAAGCGGTCAGGTCTACTTGATGAAACACTTGTGATTTGGGGCGGTGAATTTGGCCGACAGCCAACAGCTGAATATGCAAAAGGAACGGGGCGAGATCATAATTCCTTCGGCTTTACGATGTGGATGGCAGGTGGGGGTGTGAAAGGTGGGGTAAGCGTTGGTGAGACCGATGAACTCGGATCGGCAGCCATTGCGCCTGGACCGGGACATGGCAACGGAGAGAAAGCTGGATATCACGTGAAAAGCCTTCACGCCACAGTCCTTCACTTACTTGGTCTTGATCCAAATCGGCTGAGTTATTTCTTTGGAGGTCTTGACCAAAAATTGGTTGGTGTCGAACACGTGCAGCCAATCAAAGAATTGTTGGGATGATGAAAATTCAAGTCATGATAAAACTTTGTTGTCGTGCACTCCCCTCCGACCGATCGGTGTGAAATGATCCAGCTTGCTACAAAGCAAACCACCCGCGCACAAAGCATGGTCTCTGAATGGGAAGAGTGGGCTTCGCGAGGAGGCGTATATTGACAGAAACTGCCTCACAGAAGTCACTATACAAAGCAAGCTACACGAGAAGGAGCTGACATGCGCGTTGGAGTGATTAAGAAAATATTCCCCATTCTTTTGGCACTCGTCGGCGTTCTGTTTCTTCTAGGAAGCAGAACGGACGCGGCGGAAAGACCTCCAAATATCATTATGGTTTTCATTGATGATATGGGGTGGGGTGACTTTTCATGTTTTGGTAACACCGCTGCCTCGACGCCAGCCATTGATCAACTGGCTGAAGAGGGCGTGCGATTTACGCAGTTCTATGTGAACTCACCTATCTGTTCACCATCACGGGTTGCTCTGACAACAGGACAATATCCTCAGCGATGGCGAATTGGTTCCTATCTTGCAAGTCGATCTGCAAATCAGAACCGTGGTATTGCAGAATGGCTTGATCCGGCTGCACCAACACTTGCTCGAATGCTTCACGATGCTGGCTACACTACAGGGCATTTTGGAAAGTGGCACATGGGCGGGCAGCGTGATGTTGATGATGCACCACCAATCACTGACTATGGCTTTGATCAGTCTCTCACGAATTTCGAGGGCATGGGCGCAAAGTTGCTGCCTTTGACCATGACACCAGATGGGGAGCAAGGTCGTATCTGGCAGGATGCAGAACGCTTGGGAAGTCCAGTAACGTGGATGCAGCGTTCCAAAATTACAGGTGGCTTCACTGCTGCTGCTCTTGATTTCATCAAAGAAGCTCGCGCAGCCAAGAAACCGTTCTATCTCAATCTATGGCCGGACGACGTGCATAGCCCATACTGGCCACCGGTTGATCAGTGGCAGGCAGGAAAGCAAGAAAAATACCGGGCTGTGCTTGAGGCTATGGATGCGCAACTTGCCGTGCTTTTTGAACATATTCAAAATGAAAAAGAGCTCGTACAGAATACGCTCATTCTTATCTGTTCTGACAATGGACCAGAACCAGGTGCTGGCTCTGCAGGACCGCTACGTGGAGCGAAGACAACGCTCTACGAAGGAGGTATTCGGTCACCACTGATTGTCTGGGGGCCAGGAATAGTTGCTCAAGAAGCGAGTGGAAGTACTGATACAGAGTCATGTTTTGCAGCCTTTGATCTTGTGCCGTCACTTCTTGAGATTGCGGGAATCCAGCATAGTGAAGAAATTCTATTTGATGGGATAGATGTCTCACCTGCACTTCGCGGTAAGCAATCAGTGAGTCATGGTCCAATGTATTGGCGGCGGCCACCCGACAGAAAGATGTATAAGTCACTCGGTGATACAGTGCTTCCTGATCTAGCGGTTCGAGAGGACAATTGGAAGCTTCTGTGTGATTATGATGGACAAAATATACAGCTCTTCGATCTACAGAAAGATCCGGGTGAAAAAAACAATATTGCAACAGATTTTGAAGGGGTTCGAGATCGTCTTTGTCAGCAGCTTGTTAGCTGGCACGAAGACCTTCCATTAGATAAAGGTCAATCCCTTGGCGTGCAAGAAATGCAGAAGGCACTGGTGGGCCCTGCAAACGTCACAGGGTATTCACTGATAGCTGCCGATGGATCCAAGAAAACACTGGCAGAAGTCAACTCTGATGGAAGCGTTGCATGGA
>DONH01000277.1:3584-3857 GCA_003509235.1 Planctomycetaceae bacterium | reverse complement strand
TCAGTTCCGGCGTTGTAGCCATAGTTCCCTTCACCCGAAAGAACTTTTTCACACACGATAGAACCGTCTTGGCCAGCATTGGTTGAGATCATCGTTACTGGAGCACGAGATGCCCGCACAACAATCTGATAGCCAACCGACTCGTCATCACTTAAACCCTTTGGCTTTACCTGTGAGCTAGCACGCAGCAACGCAACACCACCACCTGGCAGGATGCCTTCTTCGACAGCCGCTCGAGTTGCGTGAAGCGCGTCTTCTACACGGGCTTTCTTT
>DONH01000277.1:0-3277 GCA_003509235.1 Planctomycetaceae bacterium | reverse complement strand
TACACGGGCTTTCTTTTCTTTCATTTCACTTTCTGTTGCTGCACCAACATTAATCTTGGCAACACCACCAGCGAGTTTTGCAAGTCGCTCTTCCAGCTTTTCACGATCGTAGTCACTGGATGCATTCTCAATTTCACGACGAATCTGCTCAATCCGTGCTTTGATGTCAGCTGTTTTTCCACCGCCCTCGATAATGGTCGTGTTGTCTTTATCGATAATGACCTTCTTGGCACGACCCAACTCGGCAAGGCCGATGTTCTCGAGTTTCATGCCAAGATTTTCAAAGACAGCCGTTGCTCCGGTGAGGATGGCAATGTCTTCGAGCATAGCCTTTCGGCGATCACCGTATCCTGGCGCCTTGACTGCAGATACCTGGAACGTGCCACGCAAACGGTTGATTACCAATGTAGCAAGTGCTTCTCCGTCGACCTCCTCAGAAACAATCAGCATGGGCTTGCCAGCATTCACAACAGCTTCCAGCAGTGGAACGATGTCCTTCACTGTGGAGATTTTCTTCTCATAAACAAGGATGTAGCAGTCTTCAAGGACACACTGCATCGCCTGTGCATCAGTGACGAAGTAGGGAGAGAGATACCCTCGGTCGAACTGCATGCCCTCGACAAACTCAATTTCTGTCGCGAGGCTTTTACCTTCATCAACAGTAATGACTCCATCTTTGCCAACTTTATCCATCGCTTCTGCAAGCAAGTCACCGATCTCGGCATCATTGTTTGCTGCGATCGAAGCAACTTGGGCCATCTCTTTCTTACCCTTTACCGGGATTGCTGAACTGTGGAGTTTTGCTGTGATGTCTTCAACAGCTTTTTCAATTCCTGTCTTCATCTGAATTGGGTTAACTCCGGCAACAACGGCTCGCAGTCCTTCATTAAAGACGGCCTCCGCAAGAACAGTTGCAGTTGTCGTACCATCACCAGCAACATCACTGGTCTTGCTGGCAACTTCGCGCACCATGCGTGCGCCCATATTTTCGTAGGTGTCTTCAAGGTCAATTTCTTTTGCAACGGTAACACCATCCTTGGTAACCGTTGGAGAACCGAAACTCTTTTGGAGAATCACGTTTCGACCCTTTGGACCGAGTGTGACCTTGACTGCACGGGCCAGTTTAGAAACACCTCGCCGCATTGCTTCGCGGGCTTCTTGATCAAACGCCATCATTTTGGCCATCGAATGTTTCTCCTGTACTGAAAATTATTTGGACGGTTTAAGTTGGAAATGTGAATCAACAGTCGTTTAACGACTACACGCTGAGTTGTATTAACCAAGGACTGCTAGGATGTCGTCTTCTCGCATCAGCAGAAGTTCCTGATCGGCAACCTGAAAAGCTTCACCAGCGTAGCTCGTGAAGACCACGCGGTCGCCAGGCTTTACCTGCAAAGGATGACGGTTTCCCTTGTCGTCGAGTTTGCCTTCACCAACACTGACAACAACACCTCGTGCAGGCTTGTCTTTTGCTGAATCTGGCAGAAGAATACCACCAGATGTTGTCTGCTCGCTCTGTTCGCGTTCCACAACAACGCGATCACCAAGGGGGATAAGGGTCGATTTGGCCTTCCCGGCCTTGCTCGCAGCGGCTGCCATTCTGGGATCCTTTGTATGTAGTCCGGTTTGAAAGGGAACGTCGAAACAATTCTGGGAAAACGGAATCTCAAGGCTCTGTGCTGGAGACACCCTATTCCAAGATGATGCGACTGCCGCAGCGGCACTCGCCAACACCTCTACGTCTCCCTAGTGCAACTCGCGCGCCGGATTTGAATATGAATGCGAGAAAATTCGTCAAGAGCAGTTTTTCACGACCTACAAGGAGTTAATTTACGACTTTTTACAGCCCATCCTTGTCTTTTTATAAAGGTGCTCTGGTTTTCTGACACAGGGAAGACTCACAGCCGCAATGGCCTGACAGACTGCCATATTGGCGGCACAGATGACCAAAAGCTCGTTTCTGATTCTCCTTTTTCTTGGGGAGAAAGTTGGAAAACAAGTGAATTATGAACACTTCATGCCTCGTCTTCTCCGTCACAGTCGTTGGTAATCGCCTCAGAAAATCGCTAGGATTAGCGGCCCATCTGTTTGTATGAGTTCACTGCATTTCAGGTTCATTCCAATGCGAACTGTTTCGCTAGGCTCGTTATGCGGAGTTAGACTACGGGTGGGTTCAACATTCTCATTTGAGGTTGTTCGCTTTTAAACGACTTGGAGAAGAACAACATGGCTCAGTATCGACGGATAGGCGTCACACAAAACAATGATGTCGCCATCGTCAGTTTCAACGACAAAAAGATTCTTGATGAGGCAAGTATTCAAGAACTCGGCGCTGAACTCTTTGGTCTCGTTGAGCAGCAAAAGATGGGTGACATTCTGCTTAACTTTACCAATGTCGAATTTCTTTCGAGTGCTGCACTCGGTAAGTTAATCACGCTCGATCGCAAGGTAAAGGCAAGCAAAGGTCGAATGAAAATGTGCAACATTCGTCCTGAAATTTTTGAAGTTTTTCAGATCACAAAACTGAATAAAGTTTTTGATATTCGTAAAGACGAAACAGAAGCAATGACTGCTTTTAGTTGATTGCTCTAAACTTCCCTTACTGGAACAGCCACCTTTTTTCCCGCAATTACCTTGTGCGGCTACTATGACCGAATCGTCTTCTCATCATGACAGCAGTTCTGACCAAGCCACATGGCAGAAGTCTCTAGATCTGCCGAGCGAGCGCGGTGCAAGTCGATTAATCATGGAAGAGTTGCTTGACAGGCTTGGGGAGCACGGCTGGTCCAGTGCTGATATTTTTTCGATTCACTTGGCTGCTGAGGAAGCCATTGTCAACGCAATTGTTCACGGAAATAAACTCGATATAGAAAAAAAAGTACATGTTGAATGTTTTGTCTCGCCTACGGTTGCACGCATAGAGATCACTGATGAAGGAGACGGCTTCAATCCGAATGACGTGCCAGACTGCACGCAGGACGACCGGCTGGAAGTTCCAAATGGCCGTGGTGTCATGCTGATTCATAATTTCATGACTCGAGTCGAGTACAACGAGAAGGGCAATCATGTTCTGTTGGAAAAGGTTCGTGATACCTGAGAGCAGGCATATCGTTTTTTGCAGAACAAAAAATGGAGCATCTCGCCTTCGATTGAATTTTTCGGTATCGTTTGAAAACTCAAAGGCTCTTTATATTCCCCGATAGCTCAATGGTAGAGCGAGCGGCTGTTAACCGCTAGGTTGTAGGTTCGAGTCCTACTCGGGGAGCTTCCTTCTTCT
>DONH01000332.1:18130-20376 GCA_003509235.1 Planctomycetaceae bacterium | reverse complement strand
TCCAAAGCAGATGAAAGAGTGGACACCAAACAGTCACTATGGCGGGCATGCTTTTGGTATTCCAACCATCGCATCAGAGGGCGATCGACGAAGTGGACGCTTTACTCGATTTCTTGAATCACGCGATTCACTTCTACCATGGATTCAGGAATACTCTCCGTATGCTCTCGTTACAGCGGACGACCCGCCTGTGTACATGACTTACAAAAATAAACCGGATCTTGGGCATGATGCAAAAGATCCAACTCACTCAGCCAACTTTGGGATCAAATTAAAAGAACGACTCGATTCAGTGAAGGTGCCATGCGAACTCGTCTATCCCGAGGCACCGAATGTAAATCATTCGAATCTGTCAGATGCAGTAATTGATTTTCTTATTCCGTAATAGTTCTGATTTGTTCAAAGAGGATTCCAAAATGAAGCGTGTCGTTTGTTGTTTCACAACCGTAACATTTGCAGTTATTCTTTCGGGTTTTGTATTTTCGAAAGAGCCTCATTCAGAGAAGCGACCCAACATTCTCTTCATCATTGTTGATGATCAATCTCCATTTGATTTCAAATTCTATAACCCATCCTCAACGCTCAATGCACCGTGTATTGAGAATCTAGCTCGTGAGGGAATGGTATTCGATGCGGCGTACCATATGGGTTCATTTTCTGGTGCCGTCTGTACACCCAGTCGGCATATGGTGATGTGTGGTCGAACGGTGTGGCATTTGCCGATTGGTCCGAAGAAGGCACGCCGTGAAGAGGGCAAGCCGCGTCAACCAGACGTTGCACCACACTATCCACCAGAACTTGAATCAAACACACTCGCTGCCGTGTTTAACCGAGCGGGTTATGACACCATGCGGACATGCAAGCGTGGCAACAGCTATGAAAAAGCGAATCAGCAATTTACGGTCCGAAGCGATGCAACCAAGCGGGGCGGTACAGCAGAGACTGGGAGTCAATGGCATGGTGATCAGGTCATTAATTACTTGACAGACCGTGAAGAGTCTGGTGATGAAAATCCATTTCTTATTTATTTTGGATTGTCTCATCCTCACGATACACGTGACGGAACACCTGAATACTTAACGCATTATGGGGCGACAAATCACACGGATAAAAAAGAGCTTCCAGCGACTCATGAGAAGCAACCACCGTTACCCTCAAACTGGCTCCCCATACATCCATTTGATAATACGCATATGGATGTTCGTGATGAGGTATCAGTCAGTGGCGTGTGGGGAAATCGTGACCCACGGACTATTCGCAATGAAATTGGACGTGAATATGCGTGTAGTGAAAACATTGACGCGCAGGTACAACGCGTGCTTGAAAAACTCACTGCCATGGGTGAACTCGAAAATACATGGATTTTCTATACATCTGACCATGGTATTGCGATTGGTCGTCATGGTCTTCAAGGAAAACAAAATCTCTATGAGCACACTTGGCGGGTGCCCCTAATTGTAAAAGGCCCGGGTGTGCGCCCCGGTAGTCGGATGCCAGGCAATACGTATCTTGGCGATACGTTGGCAACGTTGTGTGCTATCGCGGGTGTGACCCCACCCCCAACTGATGAAGGGAAAAGTTTCCTTCCGGTTCTTGAAGAGAAGACAGAAACAATCAGAGATGTTCTGTACGGGGTCTACTGTGGTGGTCAAAAGCCTGGGATGCGAAGTGTTCGTAAAGGTGACTGGAAACTCATCAAGTACGAATCACCATCTGGTGGCCTTCATACACAACTTTTCAATATTCAAGAAAACCCGCATGAGTTTCTTGCTGAGCATCATGTTCCGGATGTGCTCAAAAGTCTTCCTGAGCAACCATCTCCGCAGCAGAAAAATCTTGCTGATGATCCTGAGTTCGCTACAACTTGCTCAGCAATGGAGTCACTGTTGCTTGAACAAATGATTCAGCATGATGATCCATATCGCTTTTCTGACCAATCAACGAAAGAACAATGAGCATGAAGAATATCCGCTCCATTCTTATTCCAGTATGCCTGGCAACCGTCTTGTGCATGCCCTCGGCATTGGCAGAAAACCGTCCGAATATTGTGCTCTTTCTCGCGGATGACATGGGTTATGGAGAACTTGGTTGCTATGGGAATGCTGATGCAATCACGCCACACATCGACCGATTCGCCGCCGAAGGTCTTCGACTGACAGACTGCCATGCGGCATCAAGTGTCTGTTCACCGGCTCGGTCGAGCCTTCTGACTGGACGGACACCTTTTCGAAATGGAGTCTTTACCT
>DONH01000332.1:0-17834 GCA_003509235.1 Planctomycetaceae bacterium | reverse complement strand
ACACCGTTTCGAAATGGAGTCTTTACCTGGATTCCAAACGGGAGCCCAATCCACCTTCGTACGAGTGAACATGCACTTCCAAAGCTTCTTCAGCAATCGGGTTACGATACCTGTCATGTTGGCAAGTGGCATCTCAATGGACGCTTTAATTCACCAGAACAACCACAGCCATCAGATCATGGTTATGCCTGGTGGCTTGCGACACAAAACAATGCAGCTCCTAGTCACGCATTCCCCGAAAATTTCGTGAGGAATGGGAAAGCCGTTGGGAAGGTTGAAGACTACTCAGCACCATTCATTGCACAGGAAGCAGTGTCATGGCTTGAGACTAAGCGAGATCCAGCGAAGCCATTCTTTCTTGCTGTCTGGACACACGAACCGCACTATCCGATAGCATCTGCAGAGCGATATCAACAACAGCACGCCGGTATTGCAGATCTTGAAGAGCAGACGTATCGAGCAAATATCACGCAGCTTGATGATGCGTTTGGTACTGTCATGGACTCGTTGAATAATCTTGGTGTGCGCGATTCGACGCTTGTCTTTTTTACAAGTGACAACGGCCCTGAAGGGGCTGGAGACAAGGGGCCCGGTCGTGGTCTTGCTGGTCACCTTCGTGGTCGCAAGCGATCAATGTACGAAGGGGGCCATCGAGTTCCCGGGATCGTGCGGTGGCCGGGTCGCATTGAGCCAGGTAGTGAAAGTGATCTCCCAATTATCGGAAGTGATTTTTTCCCGACGGCACTTGCAGCTGCTGGTATTGAGCCGCCTCAAAAAACATATGACGGGGTAAACCTTGTGCCAGCAATCGAAGGATCTCCAATCAAACGAACGAAGCCTCTCTATTGGCGATGGGGTGGTTCTGTTGCCTACCGAGAGGGTCCTTGGAAGATCGTCGTTGATGAATCATTGGAAAATCCAGAACTCTATAATCTCGACAGTGATGTTGCTGAAACAACGGACCGATCGACGGATGAGCCTGAACGTCTTGCCAACATGATGCAGCGTCTGCGGCAATACACCCATGAGGTCGAAGCTGGGGCCCCCAATTGGTGGAAAAAGAATACGTGGCGAAAAAAAAAGAAAAAGCCAACAAAAACTTCTCCGTCAGCAAAGCAATCAAAAAAAACAGCAATCGTTCAACCAGCTATTCATCGTAAAAAAGATTCTATTGTTCTGACTGCGGCGCCCCGGACGAAGCAGAAGACGTCAGAACCAGAAGATCAAGAAGATTTTTCTAAGTATGCACTTTTTTTAGATACTGCACCTCGACCGCCAGTCTATGATGCCGCTGAAACGACGCTGCCTCTTCAACTCAAGCAAGGTGATCATATATGCCTGATTGGAAATACACTTTTTGAGCGCGCTCAGTTGTTTGGTTCTATACCAGCAACAATCCATGCAGGATTTCCAGATCATGAACTGGTTATTCGGACTCTTGCCTGGTCTGGAGATGAAGTTGGCCTGATGCCAAGACCGGAGAATTTTGCTGATCTTGAGCAGCACCTGTTTCATGAGAAAGCGGATGTCATCTTTGCAGCATTCGGCTTCAATGAATCGTTTGCAGGTGAAGCCGGTATTCCAGAATTCCGTAAGCGACTCGAAGTATTTCTGGAACGTACGAAGACAAAAGCCTTCAATGGGAAGACAGCCCCACGAATCGTTCTCGTTTCACCTATTCCAAATGAAAATGTGCCTGGTGTATCTGCCGCTGACCAGAATAATAAGAATATCGCTCGCTATACATCGGCGATGAAAGAGGTGGCAGCTGAGCAGCACGTTGGTTTTATTGATGTCGATACGCCGATGCGTTCTGTACTGAGTCGTACTGGTGATTTAACGAGCAATGGGTGCCATCTCACAAAAGAGGGCTATGCCATATTTGCCAGTACGTTTTTTGAATCCTGTTTTGGGCGTCCTGCAAACAGCGTTACGGAATCATTGCGTTTTGCTGTTGTCGATTTGGAGCGACAGTTTTTTCGACGATATCGACCTTTAAATACCTTCTATTACACAGGTGGCCGAAATGAACGATATGGCTATCTTGATTTTCTCCCAGCCATGCGAAATTTTGAGATCATGTGCGCGAATCGAGATCGTAGGATCTGGAATATTGCTCATGGTCGACCCGTTTCTGAACAGGTTGATGATTCAAATGTGCCTGAACTCCCAGCCGCTCTTGAGACACGTGGAGCAAATAACTGGCTCTCGGCGTCTGAGGAACAGAAGGCATTCAAAGTCGATCCACGCTTTGAAGTCAATCTGTTTGCAGGAGAAGAAGAATTTCCTGAGATCGCCAATCCGATTCAGGTACGGTGGGATACACGAGGTCGGCTTTGGGTGTGCACCTCACAGGCATACCCACATATCTATCCAGGTTTCGAGCCACATGATCGGCTTGTGATTCTTGAAGATACTGATGGCGATGGAAAAGCAGACACTTCAAAAATTTTCGCGGATGATCTTCATGTTCCCTTATCATTTGAATTTGGGGATGGCGGTGTTTATGTCTCAGAACAACCAAATCTGACATTTCTCAAGGATGTCGATGGAGATGACCGTGCTGATGTTCACGAGGTTGTTCTTTCTGGATTTGGTACCGAAGACTCGCATCATGCGTTGCATGATTTTATTTGGACACCTGACGGGGCACTCTTGTTTAGGGAATCAATATTTCATCATTCACAAATCGAGACCCCATATGGGCCAGTCCGACAGCAGAATAGTGGCTGGTTTCGCTATGAGCCAAAGATCCACAGGCTCACAGCCATTGGCACCTATCCAAGTACCAATCCGTGGGGTGTCACATTTGATCCGTGGGGAAATCATGTTGCTAGTCACCCAATTTTTGCCGAGGCATTTCATTCCTTGGACCCACCGTATCCGCAGCAACATGCACGGCCTCAGGGCTTGCAGGCCTATTCAGGCACCTGTGGTCAGGCATTTGTTGATAGCCCTGGATTTCCAGAAGAACTCCAAGGTGGGTTTATCAAAGCACGGTACAAACCAACGAACCGAATTGAAATTCATCGATGGATTGAAAATGACTTTGGATTTAACGAGCAATACATAAGTGATTTAATTTTTTCAACAAATCTGAGTTTCATTCCAGTCGATCTTCATTTTGGTCCACGTGGAGATCTCTTTATTGTTGATTGGTACAACCCCGTGAAGGGACATGCGCAATACTCGTTGAGGGATTCCCGTCGTGATCGTGAGTCTGGCCGTATCTGGCGAGTGACTGCAAAAAAAGGCAAGGTTTCAGACGTACCGCAACTTCAGGAAATGCCAGAGAGAAAACTGGCAGAACTCTTGGGCCACCGGGAGTTTCGGGTGCGGTATCTCGCCACGCGAGAATTTACCCAGCGTGATCACACACTGGCTACTCAAGCAGTGGACGACTGGATTGAGAGCCTCAAGGATGATGATCCTGAGAGAGCCCGCTCTCTTTCTGAGGGGATGGCATGTCTTTCAACGCTTGGTGTTGTCAGGCCAGAACTGCTCGTTGAGTTGGCTTCAGATACCAATCATCATGCACGAGCTGCTGCAATTCGGCAGCTACGATATTGGCATAATTCCTTACCGGATCGGCATGAGATTCTTTTGAATGCTGCTACGGACTCCTCTGGTCTTGTGCGGATGGAGGCGGCTATTGCGGCAAGTTGGATCGGTACGCGAGAAGCACTAGAGACTGTACTGAGTATTTTTCATCAGCCGATCGGTGGACATCTTGCCTATGCGGCAGTCAGTGCACTTGAGTCACAACCGCTCCAACAACATTGGAAAAATGATCAAGAGAGTATCGTTCCGGCTCTCCTAAATCGAGCTCGGCGGTCTCGTGAAATTCAGGAGCCCAAATCGAAGGGGAAAGACAAAGAATTCGACAGGCGTCCAGAGACCGTTGAGGTACGAATTTCATGTGAACCAGAACGAATGCTTTTTACAAACAAGCAATTTAGCGTTCGTCCGGGTCAGCCTGTCAAACTTGTTTTTCTGAATCCAGATGCGACCGACCACAATCTTGTTCTTGTGCAGCCTGGTGCGATGGAGGAGGTTGGTGTTGCAGCCAACGCAATGGCTCGTGATCCAAAAAATGCAACAAGTAATTTTATTCCCGAAGAAAAACAGAATTTGATTCTTGAAGCGACTCCCATGATTGGGCCAACACGTCAGTCGTTGGCACACGTTCTGCGTTTCGAAGCACCACAGGAGCCAGGAGTGTACCCGTACGTGTGCACGTTCCCTGGCCATTGGATTGTGATGAACGGCAAGATGGTTGTGGCTCGTAATCAGGTGGAGGCCGAGCGTTTACTCGATGCGTGTCGGCCGACCCTTGTGAAGGTGTGGAAAGCAGAAGATTTTCCTACAGTATCTGTCAGTCAGGATGAAGAAACACTCTCGCGGGGCATGCATGCTTTTGCCAAAGCACAGTGTACACAGTGTCATGTAGCAGCAGGCCATGGAGTGAACCTGGGTCCAGACCTATTGAAAAGCGTAAAGAAACTTCGCGGGAAAGATCTCTTGCTTCAGATTCTTGATCCATCGTTGAAAATTGATGATGACTATCGCATGGTGCAATTTTTACTTACGGATGGTCGTGTCGTGTCTGGAGTTGTTGCAAGTGAAACACCAGAGACCTATACCATCAGGCCAAATCTCCTGATGCCCGAAAAAATTAAACGAATTCAGAAAAAAGATGTTGAAGAACGGTTTTCCTCTCAGGTCTCACCGATGCCGGCTGGATTGGTCAATGTTCTGACGCGGCAAGAGATTCTTGATCTCATATCCTTCCTCGAAGTAGGTGAAAATCTTCCGGCTGGACTTTCCGGCCATCATGAATTTTCCACGGTCAAGTAATCTTTGCTGTGGATGGATGAAAACCACGCTAGACTCTGCGTAGTACAAAAGTAATAGACGCTCGCTGGGGACTTCATAGGAATTGCATTATGGGGAACAACCATCATTTGAAGGATCAGATAGCAGTTCGTAGTCGTACAATCGGCATGCGACTGTTTCTAATTTATGTTCTGCTCTACTTAGGATTCATGGGCATCGTCTTGTTTCGGCCAGATGTACTCTCATGGCGACCACTCGGAGGAGTCAATCTTGCGATTGCATATGGAATGGGATTAATTTTTTCAGCCTTCGTGCTGGCCTTGATCTATATGGTTGCCTGCAGGGGCAGATCTCCAGACGCCTGATGTTCTGATTAAGAGGCCCTTCGATGCTCTACGATTCATCACCAGTAGCCATTGCTATTTTTGCTAGCTTTGTCCTTGGAGTTATTGGTCTTTCATTCTGGCTTGGCCGCAAAGGGCAGTCCGCCAAGGGATACTATGCAGCACATGGTGAAATCCATTGGTTTGTGAATGGAATTGCATTTGCTGGAGACTATCTTTCAGCAGCATCATTTCTCGGTATCTGTGGAATGATTGCATTCTATGGCTATGATGGCTTTCTTTACTCAATAGGTTTTCTTGCCGGTTGGATCGTGGCGCTGTTTGTTATTGCTGAACCGATTAAAGCACTTGGGAAGTTCACATTTGCCGATGCACTTGATGCCCGTTTTAATAGTCGAGGGATCAAGTTTGCAGTCGCTATCTCAACACTAATTGTCAGCATTTTTTATCTGATTCCACAGATGGTTGGTGCAGGACACCTCATTGTCCCACTCCTTGGACTCCCGCACGCCGTTGGCGTTATTCTGGTCGGCGTTGCGGTAACTTTAATTGTTGTGACGGCTGGCATGGTGTCTACAACATGGGTTCAGTTTATTAAGGGTTCGCTGTTGGTATTTTTCTGTGGCATCCTAACTATCATGATTCTGAATCGTGGACTCTTACTGAACGCCGGTCGGCAAGGCGAAGAAGATCTTCGGCCTCAGGTGCAGACGCGTACTTCGGATGGCCGTGTGCTTGTGAATGGAGAACCGCAGACAGCCGAGAATGACCTCCGCCCCGTTGGAACCATCTACAAACTTCCTGAACGATACGGTGATGCACGTGAGACGGGGCCGTTACGACCACTGGAATATCTTTCCACCCTTGAAGACTCACAGATTGTGACTTGGTCAGCAAAAAAACACACTGACAATAAAGGAATGCATACAACATTCACACCAACTATTCGTGACGGGAAAGACCTCCTAAAGCCGGGCGGATATTTCAAAGGGCTTTCTTCCGGAACACTGACGGATCGTTTAAACTTTGCCAGCCTTATGCTTGCCCTCTTTTGCGGGACAGCATCTCTCCCACATATCCTTATCCGATATTACACCGTCAAGGACGCAGCCGCAGCTCGCAAAAGTACTGTAGTTGGAATCGCAGCGATTGGTGGATTTTATGTCTTAACGCTGTATCTCGGTCTTGGTGCCATGACGAGTGGATACCTTGATCCGACAAGTTCCAACATGGCAGCTCCACTTCTTGCGAAGTCGTTTAGTGAAACTTTATTTGCAGCGATATCAGCGATTGCGTTTACCACAGTGCTTGGCACAGTAAGTGGGCTCATTATGGCTGGAAGTGGCGCTGTGGCTCATGATCTGATTGAAAACTGTTTTGGTGTCACCATGAATGATCATGAAAAAGTTCGAGCCGGTAAAATTTCAGCTGTTTTTCTTGGAGTCGTTGCTATGGCTCTCGGAATTCTTTTTAAGAATTTCAATGTGAGCTTCCTTGTTGGGTGGGCGTTTCATATAGCTGCGTCAGCGAATCTTCCAGCGCTGGTCATGTTGCTCTTTTGGCCACGAACGACAAAACAGGGAATAACGGCAGCCGTTTCTGTCGGAATGGTTTCCTCGCTGGGCTGGATTCTCCTCTCGGCTGATACGTTTGAAAAAGTCTACGGCCTTCCACGCGGCGACTCACCGATTCCATTTAGTCAGCCAGGCTTGGTGACGATTCCGCTTGGGTTTCTGGTTCTCGTTTTTGTCTCACTGCTCACACCACCACAGGAACCGCGGCAGGTGGTGGATGCATGATTGATAAGCCAATTGTTCCCCATGTGCTGCATTGTGATGAAAAGCACCTGAAGAACATTCGCGATATTTTTAACGAGGCAATTCTTCAGACAACAGCACTGTATGAAGAATCACCCTGTTCTGAGGCAACGATTGCTGCATGGTTTGCAAAAAAAACAGGATGAAATCCCTGTTTTTGGAGTTGAGCAACAGGGGACGGTGGTCGGTTTTGCGACATGGGGCACCTTTCGACCATATCCAGCATATTCCAAAACAGCTGAACATTCTGTTTATATTGCGAGGGAGTATCAACGTCGAGGTTTTGGTCGGCTCTTACTTGAGACTATTATTCGGGAGACCACAGCGCGTGAAATTCATCTTCTTGTCGCTGGGATCGACTTAGCGAATGAAGCCAGCATTGCACTTCATCGCCACGCAGGATTCTCTCATGCCGGAACAATCCATGAAGCTGGCTACAAATTTAAGAGATGGCCTAATCTTGAATTTTGGCAACTTCTCTTGAAGTGATGATCAGGTTCTGTAGATACATAAAAATCGGAAGGAACAATAAAAGTGTTCTCTCTGCGTATTGTCTCTACAAACTTCTCATTAGGACTATTTCACTATCAGCGAGGATGCTTACGCACCTGGACGACGGAAGTGACGGTAGGCCTGAAGGACATCGTGAAGGTCAGAAGAAATTGTGACTTCATCTTCAGCGAAATCACTGAGCCACGTTCTGTCACTTGAGACAGCATCGGCCAAGATCGGTAGGATTTCACCAAGTGGTACTTTGATACTATGCGGATCAAGTTGCTGATCAAGCAACGAAACGCCATTTACATCATTATCTGGACCGTTATAAACACGTAGTTTTCGCAGACCCATGGCATACTCCCTTTTGCCGTGTGGTCCTTCGGAAGTCCGTCGGACCGTTGCCTGTCAGACAGGTTTATTGCTAGCTGCATCATGCGGCTAGCAGATCATGGGCACCATGAATCCTGCCTAAAAATTTACTATCGGCACATGGAGGCCACAAAGTTTGACCGAATTCTCCATTTATGCCGATTTTTGTCGTCGATGCCTAAAAACTCAAGTTTTTGCGGGCTTTGGCTAAGCCCGGCTGTTTCCTGATTGACTTTGCATACGACCTGCTCGCAGTGCTTCGCCGATACTCTTGGGGACAAGTGCCTCGGCTTTGAGAACACCTGCACGATTTTCGGCAGTTGCTGCTTTCATTTCTTGTTCATGAGCGATAGCCACTGCTCGTCGTTCCTCAGCTTTGGCACGTGCCACGCGTGTGTCGGCCTCTGCCTGATCAGCTTGAAGCCGGGCTCCAATATTCTCACCAACCTCGATATCGGCGATATCGATAGAAACAATCTGAAATGCTGTTTGTGCATCGAGTCCGCGTTCGAGCACAGCTTTTGAAATTGTATCCGGGTGTTCCATGACTTCGAAGTGTGTAGCAGCTGATCCAATTGATGTAATAATCCCTTCGCCCACTCGAGCGATAATTGTTTCTTCAGTTGCTCCACCAATAAGTTGATGAAGATTTGTTCTGACGGTAACCCGAGCTCGAATTTTTAATTCAACACCGTTTCGTGCCACAGCTGAAAGAGTTGATTTTCCGCTCGCAACATCTGGGCAGTCAATCACCTTGGGGTTCACACTTGTCTGAACTGCATCGAGTACATCTCTGCCTGCAAGATCTATGCCGCATGCTTTATCGTAATCAAGATCAATACCTGCTCGATGGGCTGCGATAAGAGCACGAATGACACGAGGGACGTCACCACCAGCGAGATAGTGCGCCTCGAGAACACGCGGAGAAAGCTGCTTTCCAAGGCCGGCTTGCGTTGCCATGATCCGAGCTTGAATAATCGTACGAGCATTCACTTTTCGCAGGCTCATTCCAAAAAGTTCGAGAAATGTAACAGCTGCTTTTGACCAATATGCCTGAAACCAAATTTGGCCATAGTTGAATATCAGAATCAACATTGCGAATGCAATGATTCCGAGCAAAACGCCAAAGACTGCAAATGCGGCGGGAGGCAAAGCTGATCTCCTAATTAAAATACGGTGAGTAACTCTAAAGATTTATTTTCGATACTACTTGGAAGATTCAGGAATGCAAAAACTGTATACACTTCGGGCGCTGGAGCCTTCTTGCATTGCCGGAAGGTATTCCTGGAAACGTTGTCATGTCGTTTCATGCGAAACAATCCAGCCACCGCCGAGAAGATGCGTGTTGTCATAGCAGACCGCTGGCTGGCCAGGGGTAATCGGACCAGGAGCATGCACTGTTGGCTCGAGAAAGCGTGCTTTAAACTGTTGATCACCTTTCCTTGTGACAATGGCTTTTGCAGGTGGTCGTTGGGCTCGGCACTGAACAAGACATTCAAAAGGAGTTGTTGGTACATCAGCAACCCAGCTTACTTCATCGGCAATCAAACCTTGAAGAGGCAAGTCTGATTTTGGTCCTACAACAACTCTGTACGTTTCTGGTTCAATACGAATGACGTACAGTGGAGAGCCGATTGCAATGCCAAGACCTTGCCGTTGACCGATTGTAAAATTCTCAATTCCATGATGGTGTCCGAGGATGCTTCCACTTGTGTCAACAATATCTCCTGCTCGGGAACCAACGAGTCTTTGGGCTACCAACCATGGGTGCTTGCCTGGTGGGACAAAGCATATTTCTTGACTATCAGGCTTGGTTGCTGTCACCAGACCTAAACGATCAGCATGTGATCGAACTTCAGATTTTGTGAGTTCACCAATTGGTAGCATCATGCGGGCTAAACGATCTGGGGTGATGCCAAATAGGACATATGACTGATCACGTGAGAGATCATGGCCTCGGTGAATTTCAGGAATGGATGGGTGAGTGCCTGAGGCCTGCCTGTGAACAAGTCGTGCATAGTGTCCTGTGGCAACATGTGTTGCACCAACTGCATCGGCATAGTCAAAGAGACGCCCGAATTTAATCCATTGATTACACCGGACACACGGATTTGGTGTTCTGCCAGCACCATATTCGGTGACAAATGTATCTATTATTTTTTCAAAATCTTCTGTGAGATCGAGTGGATACAGCGGAATACCGAGATGTTCTGCAACACGACGAGCATCGAGAGCATCTGTAACAGAGCAGCAGCCTTGGTGACCGGGCTTGGGATTCGATGCTTCAACGATAGGAAGCGTATCTGATGGTGTCGGCAAAGCCGGTTGTCCATGTCGCATAAAAACACCGATACAATCGTGTCCAGCTTCAACGAGTAATGAGGCGGTCACACTTGAGTCGACGCCTCCAGACATAGCAATGACGATGCGGGACATGAAAATCAGTCTGGCAAAGAGTCCGGTGTTTCTTCCAATGGCTTTGAATGTACTGAAAGGGGTTAATATTTCAGAACAGATTCAATTCGGTGGTCACCTAATCGTTCGCGTCCTCCTAAACCCTCAAGTTCAACGAGGAAAGAGCAACCTACCACCGTTGCATGTACAGATTCTATCAGACTGACACAGGCTTCAGCTGTGCCACCTGTAGCCAATACATCATCAATGATTAACACACGTGAGTGTGAGGTCAGAATCCCACTATGCATTTCGAGAGTGTCTGTACCGTATTCTAATTCATACTGGTAACTAATCGTATCAGCTGGTAATTTTCCAGGCTTACGAACCGGAATCAAACCAACACCAAGTTTCAGCGCGAGAGGTCCAGCAAAGAGAAACCCTCTGGCTTCAACAGCAGCAACCGCATCAATAGCCACATTCTGCCACGGTTTGGCTAACTTCTGTATCGACTCATCAAATGCTTCGTGACTTGCAAGCAGCGGTGTAATGTCACGAAAGAGTATGCCTGGCTTCGGGAAATCGGGCACGTCGCGGATATGTTTTTTTAAATTCATAGACAGAGGGTATCTGGTTTATGCACCTCGTCGCAACTGTCTCGTAGGACGAATTGAAATGTTTGCTCGTGGAACACCCTCAATTTCAGCAGCGAGTGATGCCAAGGTCTCAGATTCAATCTGTCGAACTCGCTCTCGAGTAAGCCCCAGGATGCTGCCAATCTCCTTCAATGTCATTGGCTCTTTACCCTCAAGTCCAAACCGCAT
This sequence comes from Planctomycetaceae bacterium, assembly GCA_003509235.1. Taxonomy (GTDB): domain Bacteria; phylum Planctomycetota; class Planctomycetia; order Pirellulales; family UBA1268; genus UBA1268. Next base: position 6,752 of record DONH01000332.1, on the reverse strand, counting down.
TCGAACAATAGACGCGGCTCGGTCCTCAAGTTCATCAATACGTTTTAATACATGCTGGAGCGTGTCTTCATCAAGCATGACGTCGGCAGGACATCGTGCATTTTGATCTTGGATGATATCCCCAAGCGACCACCCACCTTCTGTCTGATCAGTTTGCGGACCAGCTTGATGAACCTGCATTGCTTTTTTGATGATTGGAAGCTTTTTGCGAGCTAAGCCCAGCATGCGAGCTACTTCTTCAGGTGTGGGTGTTCGACCCAGTGAATCGAGGAGACGGATTGAAGCTCGCCGCCACTTCGACAGAATTTCAACCATATAAGCAGGAATTCGAATGGTCTTCCCGTTATTAATGAGTGCTCGCTTGATTGATTGTTTGATCCAGTAACTGGCGTACGTACTAAACCGCGTGCCCACGGTCGGGTCAAATCCTTCGACGGCTCGCATGAGACCAAGATTTCCTTCTTCGATGAGATCACAAAGTGGAAGCCCACGGTTTGAATAGCCACGAGCAATATTGACAACAAGGCGGAGATTCGCCCTGACCATATGATCACGTGCAGCAGGGTCACCTTTTTGAACACGAACAGCCAGTTGTTTCTCCTGGGCTGCACTGAGGAGAGCAGTTTCATTGATGTCGCGTAGATAAGTTTCCATAGGTTTTTACTTGATCTCTTTGCTGATGAACGATGATTAGGTTGTGAGTACGAAAGAAGGAACTTCTAGACATTCGTTCCGCACCCGGAGTGACACGATATGATTGAGCTATTTCATCGCGTCTTCTGCCAGGCACAGGACATACATTCAGGGGAACGTGAACAGGAAGCGTTCCCCGCGGAAGGACCTATCGACTGTTCAGAGAGGACGACTGCACAAATAGGGAAAAAGAGGCCCCCTGTGCTGTCTGTATCGACTGCACGGCCCACAAACAAGGAACTCGTTTTTAGACTTACTTATGAATCGAGTTGTTTTAGATGCCAGTCAAGAACAACAAGCTCAGGCAGTGAACCGAGTCGAAGAGGAAGAAGCGAGGTGCCGATACCGCGTGAAACATACATTGGCGGTCCACTGTTGCAATACCATCCAGAGACATAGCTCCCACTTCCTTGAGGCGTAATGAGAGGGAAGCCACATGGAGCAATCTGTCCCCCATGCGTATGGCCACTGAGAATGAGACTTGGAGGAGCTGCAAGAAGTTTCTGAGAAAAATCACGAGTCCCTGGACAATGTGCCAGCACAAGATGCTGATCCGCATCGTCATTCTTTTCGGTACGTAGAGGCTTTGGTCGACCTGCAAGGAGATCATCAAAACCAGTGATCTTCAACATACTGGTATCGTGTTCCAAATGGTATGACTCATTCGTCAAGACTTGAAACCCGAACGGAGTCAGGAAATCCTTGAATGACGATGGTGTAAATCCGGCGTTGTATTCCCAGTTCCCCATGATCGCAAGTTTGTGAGATGCTGGTGGAAGCCTTTCTAAAAATTCGGATAGTGGCTGCATGCCATTTTTATGACTGAGCGTATCGCCCGTCAGCAGAATTACATCAGGCTCGGAAGCTGTGACAGCCTCAAGAAGTTGTATTTCCAACTGACCAATATCATGGAGATGCAGATCACTGAGTTGAACAATTCGCAGTGCTCGATGACCGGATAATGAGGGCTTTCCAATGTGGAGATGCGTCTGAGAAAGCGATTGTGGTGTTACCACAAAAGATTCTGCTAGGAGTCCACCGGTAACACCGCATGTAGCAGCGCTAGTCGTTTGGATCCATTGTCGGCGACTTAATTGAAGATGGGGAAACACCATACTCAAACACTCCGCTGTTCAAAAAAAAGAGCGTCGTGATTTTCAAGAAAACTCTCAAGACCGATTTGGCTTATTTTCCACATCGATTTGGGTGGTTTTTCCCGTCACAATGATCGAATCAATGTCGGTATCAAGTGTTCGGATTAAAAAATTGAGCACTGTCTGGCCAACGGTTCCGTCTTCTACCAAAGATTCTTGTTGACCTTCAGGAAGGATAAGTGTGCTATCAACATCTGCGGAAAGAAGTGCAGCATGTAATCGCTCACTTTGACTCACAGGGATAGTTTCATCGCTTTTGCAATGAATGAGTAATGTGGGTGGGTCATTCCGTGAGACGTAACTGATCGGGCTGGCTCGTAACGCCGCTTCACGCAGTTCAGGCAGTGGTCCACCAATAAGCCGACTTGCAGCAGAGGAAGCACGGTCAGAATCACTTCCAAGAGTGGGAAGGTGCGCAATTGTTGAAATACCACAGATCGCAGCAATTCGATGTATAGGAAGATAATGCTCTTCGAGGGAATCATTATGCGTCTGATCGGGATCCAAACCAATCAGCATCGAAAGATGTGCACCTGCTGCCTGCCCTACGAGGCATATCCGTGTTGGGTCAATACTCCAAATTGCTGCATCTTCAGAGAGACGATTGATTGCTGCTAAGCAGTCATCTCGTTGCGTAGGAAAAATATGTGTTTGACTTGGACGATAGCTGATACTCGCGACAGCAAATCCATGCTGCGTGAGCCATGTAAGAGGACAATCGATGCGAGGGCTACTCGACCAGTCGTCACCCGGTAACCAGATCACAAGGGGAAGTCTTCTTTCACGGCACCCGCCCGGAAGATACAGATCGAACTGTTGATGTTGTTCTCCGGATCCATACGAAAGGTTTCGATGTTCAATGAGTAATCCACTATGTGGTGGTATGTCCTCTGGAACAACTGTCCAAGTGCTACGACGGTTGAGTCTTCTTTGTGCACGCTTGGAAAGTCGCCGTCGTGGGTAGTGTGTTGAGTATGATCCTGATTCACCGCGAACGCCTGCTGGAACATCACCAGAAGGACGAGGGTCTTCACGATAGAACCGGACTGCATGCTTTCCGATTCCTGCTCCATCCCCAATCTCTGCTTCACCCATTGTGTAGGCCAGAGAAGGTGAGAGTAGTATGAGACAAACTATGGGTAATAAACGCAATACTTTCACTGCGTGGTGGCTTGTCTGAAACATTGACACCAATCATGGTGGAGTTTGTTCAAGGTGATGAGCACCTTTATCACAATAATTCGTGGGCCAATCATACTACCAAAGGAATTGAGCAGATGCGCCCACGCCATCTGTTTCTGGGTAGTTTTAGCCTAATACCTTAATTTAACGGGGGATTTGCGACTTCTCCACCATCACGTGTTGCGAGCCCCCGCCAAACTTGCAACGAAATATCATTGGCGATTTTTCTAATTGAACCATCGACCATCCCAGTATTTACAACTCCGTTGTGGTAGCTACGAGATGTTATGGCAGCAAATGTTTTCTGTGTAGCACTCTTGCCTTCCTGCTGTGAGTTGTAGTCGATGTCATATGAGACTCCACCAACAGCAAATTCGACCACTGCGTTGGGAGTGAATGTTGCAGTGAAACCATTGTGGTGGACTCGGCCATCTGGCCATTCTGTATGACCAGTGTTCTTGTTTGTGGCAGACCCTAATTTGTTCTCTCCGCCACTGGCAAGAGCTGCTAGTTGAGAATCATTGGAGGGTGGGGAATTAGCAGGATAGGTACTCCCCGGATCCGATGTATTGCGAACATAGGAGGTAAATGCTTTCACTTCACTGACCATTAAGGTTTTTGAAAGTCCATCTTGAAATTTTTTTGCTTTGTAATGTGAGTTTGGATGGAATGCCCCATTACCACCTTCCCCCGTTGCAGGATCGTAAATAAACCAGGTCCCATAATTGAATCCGTAGTTCGTCGGGTAGACATAGTTAGTACCATCTTTTGTTCGGAAAAAGTTATTTACCTCACTTGGACAAACAAATGTGTCAATCCTTGTTGATCGTACTGTCGCCCAATTCGTTCCCGCTGCACCACCCGGATATCCATCATCCCACGGTTGTTCAAGATTGATTTTCTCTGCGACGATGCCCTGTTCAATGTAGGGCAAAATCCGTCCATGGATGCCCCAGGACTCATTGTTGGTGGGGAATGCAGTTCCAGGTGTATGCACCATGCTCGGCGGAAACCCGCCCTTACTCGACGCGTAGTTATGAACAGCCAACACTAATTGTTTCATGTTGTTGCTGCAGGCTAAACGTCTTGCTGCCTCGCGAGCCTGTTGCACTGCCGGCAGGAGCAAACCAACAAGAACACCAATAATCGCAATCACAACAAGAAGCTCAATAAGTGTGAATCCACCGCGGTGGCGACTATAGTTCAAACGAGAGGGTATTCGCATGGCACCTTGCTTTCGTTGAGGCAAAATCTCTGTGCCACGTCTGAAAGGAATAGCGTCTGGCAAAAGTAAGATTAAGGTATCAGTCCACTATTACAAAACTTCGAAGTCTAATGAATAATACGTAATTGTATGATAACGGTGACATATCTAAGAAATAAGGTCTTGGTGTTCCGTGTTTCGGTTTCGAGCCATCAGTCTCAGGAATCCACTTAAAGTGAAATGCAACATTAAAATATAACACGTATGACAAGGAGTCACTCAATGCACGCAAACGTTTCCGCAATTGGAAATCACCTTATCAAAGCTTTTTTGCTGCTTCTTGTAGGCATTAGTGGCGTGTTTGCTGATGAGTCTATCAATCGCCTCACGGAGTCTGAGAAACGAAGTGGCTGGGAGCTGCTTTTTGACGGCAGATCACTTCAGAGATTCAAGGGCTATCAGCAAGACACTCCGGGTGCCGGCTGGCGGGTTATTGATGGGGTAATCGTGCGTGCAGAAGCCGCTGGTGATCTTCTCACAAAAGAAATGTACGACAGTTTTGAAATTCAACTTGAATATCGAATAAGTGAAGCTGGGAATAGTGGGCTTATGTTTCATGTATCAGAAGATGGCAAACGACCGTGGTACAGCGGCCCGGAAGTTCAGATCATCGATAATGATGCTGGGAAAGATGGCCAGAAAGCAGGGTGGCTTTACCAACTGTATGAGCCTCATGAAAAAAAATGGGTTATGCGGATTGAAAAAGCTGCTGGATTACCAGTGAAGGAATTGGTTGATGCGACACGACCTGCTGGAGAGTGGAACCACCTTTACCTTCGGGTGACACCAGGATCATCAGAGGTTTGTCTTAATGGCGTCAGCTATTATAAGTTTGTGATTGGAAGTGATGACTGGAACAAACGAGTAGCAAAGAGCAAATTTTCAAAATTTGAACAGTTTGGTAAGTCTAGGAACGGTCATCTATGCTTCCAGGATCACGGTGATGAGGTTGCTTTTCGATCGATCAAAGTTCGTCGGTTACCAGATGGAAAATTGCCGCAAGAACCGGCAGATGGAGTGCTCGGTATTGAGGCGGTTCCAGCATTTCCAGGTCTTGTGTGGGATGGTTGGTCACCAGTATCCGATGATGGAAAACCTGTACCACCACTCCGTCCATTAATGGTGACTCATGCGAATGATGGATCGGGTAGACGGTTTATTGTGGAGCAGACCGGTCGAATTTACATGATTGAAAAAGATAGCAAGAAAGCAAAAATCTTTTTGGATATCCGTGATATTACTCGTGCGTGGAAAAAAGCGAATGAAGAAGGCCTCCTCGGGCTTGCCTTCCATCCACGTTTTTCAGAGACCGGTGAATTTTTTATCTGCTACAGTCCGGTGGACGAACCACAGTCAGAACGAATTTCACGATTTCGTGTGTCTGCTCAGGACCCTAATAAGGCTGATGCGAACAGTGAGGAGATTGTGCTTCAGTTTGACCAGCCATTCCCAAATCATAATGGTGGTTCGATAGCGTTTGGTCCGGATGGTTTTCTCTACATTGGTCTTGGCGATGGTGGCAGCCGGAATGATCCTTTTGACAATGCTCAAAACCTCAGTGTCTTACTCGGGAAAATCCTTCGCATTGATATCGATCAGTCTGGTGCTGAGACAGCTTATGCGGTGCCCTCGGATAATCCGTTTCTCGATATGAATGGGGTGCGACCGGAGATCTGGGCCTATGGTTTTCGTAATCCATGGCAACTTACGTTTGATAGCAAAACAGGTGCTCTCTGGATGGCAGATGTGGGGCAGGATTTACTAGAAGAAATCAATCTTGTTGAAAAAGGAGGAAACTACGGCTGGAGACGAAGAGAAGGGAGTTATCCTTTTGGACATGTTCCATCCGATGGCCCAGTCATTGATCCGCTTTGGGAATATGACCATCAGGTTGGAAAATCAATTACCGGCGGTCCTGTTGTCCGAGGAAGTACCATTCCGGAACTCGAAGGTTGCTACCTGTACGGAGATTTTGTTTCCGGCCGCATGTGGGCTCTTGGTGTGCAAGATTCAAGCGACACTTCAACGATTTCAAACCAGTTAATTCCGTGGAATGGTCTGCCTATCTTTGGTTTCGGTCATGATCAGGACGGTGCTGTCTATGTGTTGACGGCCTCAAATACTGGGCAGGGTATCTACCGGCTTCAACCACGCACCAAATTATCTGCCTTGCCGTCTAACTAACGGTGGTTCACTCCTGCTGGCATTGATGCAGTCGTTGTTGCATGAACTTCACGTGCCGTGAATGTTGCCCAGACAGGATTGTGGTCAGAGACTTCGAGTGCCTGTTTCTGGCTCAGGCCATATGTATTTTGTAAATCAAGAACACCCCAACGACCTGTATATTCACCTGTCGTTGTTCGCTGAAAGATAAGATTGTCATAGGTTTTTGTTCGGCGGGTATTGGTTGTTGTGCCAGATACGGCCCATGAGATGTTGTCCAATGTGCCAAGCCGATC
>DONH01000157.1:3233-3393 GCA_003509235.1 Planctomycetaceae bacterium | reverse complement strand
GATGTTCCTTCCTCAGGTGGTAAAAAGTGCGAGGGTTATGAAAAAGGCCGTTGCACATCTCTTGCCTTACATGGAGGAAGAAAAAAAAGCGCAAGGAGACGAAGAAACAAAGCGTGGTCGTATTCTTTTAGCAACCGTCAAAGGTGATGTTCATGATATT
>DONH01000157.1:0-2907 GCA_003509235.1 Planctomycetaceae bacterium | reverse complement strand
TCATGATATTGGAAAAAACATTGTTGGTGTTGTTTTAGGCTGTAACGGCTACGAAATCATCGATATTGGAGTCATGGTTCCATGCGCCACGATCATCGACAAAGCCCGTGAGGAGAACGTTGACATTGTTGGTCTTTCTGGCCTCATCACTCCGAGTCTTGATGAAATGGTCCAGGTCGCCAAAGAGTTTCAACATGAAAAGTTTGAGGTTCCTCTTTTAATTGGGGGCGCGACGACATCAACACGTCACACTGCAGTAAAAATCGCCCCCCAATATTCAGGAAATGTCGTTCACGTATCAGATGCCTCGCGGGCAGCTGGTGTTGTCGAGAAACTACTAAACCCAGCTTCTAAAGAGGCGTTTGCAGAAGCAAACCGCAAAGCTCAGGCAAGGGACCTTGAAAATTTCCAGAAACGGCAACAGATAAAGCTTGTCCCGTATAAAACTGCCATCGAAAAACGCTGGACGACCGACTGGTCACTCGCTGAGATCGGGACACCAGAGTTTCTTGGCCTTCGGCAGCTTCCAAAAGTTTCACTTGAGGAACTTGTTCCCTTCATCGACTGGTCACCATTTTTCATGGCTTGGGAACTAAAGGGAAAATACCCGACTATTTTTGATAATGTTACGGTCGGCAATGAAGCCAAAAAACTTTTCGATGATGCACAGAGACTCTTAGATGAAATTGTCACTACAGAGAAACTTGAAGCTCGTGGAGTCTACGGCTTCTTCCCTGCAAATAGCGATGGAGATGACATCGTTCTTTTTGATGATGACGACCGACAAAATGAAACTGGTCGGATCTACACTCTCAGACAACAATGGGAGCGACGTGGACAAGAAACCTTCTACGCGTTAGCCGACTTTGTCGCACCTGTGTCAAGTGGACGGAAAGACTATGTTGGGGCCTTTGCATGTACCGCCGGTCATGGCTGCAATGAATTTGCCGAACAGTTTGATAAAGATCATGATGACTACAACTCAATCATGGTTAAAGCACTTGCCGATCGGCTCGCTGAAGCGTTCGCAGAATGGCTTCATCAAAAAGCCAGGCAGGACTGGGGTTTTGGAAAGCAAGAAAAGCTCGGTGCAGATGACCTTATTGCGGAAAAATACCGCGGTATTCGTCCTGCTCCCGGTTATCCGGCCTGTCCTGATCACACAGAAAAACCGGCCTTATTTCAATTACTTGATGCAGAAAATGTCGCTGGCATGAGTCTCACGGAAAACTTTGCAATGACGCCGGCGGCGAGTGTGTGCGGCCTCTACTTTGGTCACCCTGAAAGCCGATACTTTGCTGTAGACAGAATCACCCGTGAACAAGTGCAATCGTACGCTATCCGAAAAGGCATGCCAGAAAAGGAAATCGAGCGTTGGCTCGCTCCGAACCTCGGATACGATCCTTGATTTGTGGAGTTGATTTGAGGATTTTTGCCCACTCAGATAAATCAACTCCATGAAAAAAAAGAAACCAACCACGAGTCTGAAGAAGCAGAAAAAACCTGCATCCCGTTCGCGAATTCGTAGGATTACTTTTGAAGGTCCACAGAGCAAGCCTCTTTCGACGATCCGTATCGACGAATTGATCGATCGATTCCTTGCCTTCATCCGCCATGAAAGAGGCCTCGCGGAGAACACACAGTCGGCATACCAGCGTGACCTTCAATCATTTGGAGCGTGGCTCAGTAGCCGCTCACCCCTGACAACAACGATTCAAGAACTTGGAGATTACCTCGGCTGGCTCTCCGATCAGAGACAATCTCGGGCCACAATTGCTCGAAAAGCAGCGACGCTTCGGTGCTTTTATTCCTTTCTTCAACTTGAAGGGGTCATGACTGAAAACCCCGCTGAACAGCTTGTCTTGGCTCGCCCGGATGACACGATCCCCGCTGTACTCTCATCCCGGCAAGTTGACTTATTACTTGACAGTCCATCTCGATTTACTGCTACTGGATCACGGGACCGAGCTCTCTTGGAACTGCTGTATGCCACTGGCTGCCGCGCGTCGGAAGTGTCTTCACTTAAAATAGACGACCTTCATCTCGATGAACAATTTTGTACATGTCACGGAAAAGGGAATAAAGAACGAGTTGTGCCTCTGGGGAAGCAGGCTCATGCTGCAATCTCACAGTGGACTCTTGATCATCGATCTCAGTTTGTATCAGCCTCGAGTGATCAGAACTATGTCATTATCTCCACGAGAGGCAATAGACTCTCCCGAATGCGAATCTGGGAAATTGTCCGCGAACACGCCGCCTCTGCTGGCCTCGCCAACGATATTTCACCCCATACTCTTCGACATAGCTTTGCCACCCATCTTGTTGCTGGTGGAGTTGATCTCAGGCATGTGCAGGAAATGCTAGGGCACGCTAGTATTGCTACAACACAGCGATACACTCACGTCGATTCTGGACGACTGAGAAGTGTCCACCTGCAATACCATCCAAGAAGTTGAGTGACTCAGCCCGGGCAAACTACGGCTGTCGTTCAAGTGGAACAAAGCTGATTTTTTTCACCATTTCGATGAGCTGTCCATTTTCTATCCTGCCGGATACTGCAGTAATTGCATCAATAACATTGATATAATTAAGTTCGTAATCGCAATCAATTTCTAATTCAACATCTTCAAGTGAAGCTCCGCTCTCCAGAGCAACGTCCACAAAGCCAGCGACTCTTTGGCGTAGATCACCAAAATCTTGAACGGGCTCACCGTTCATCAAAATCCCAGCGAGTGTGCCCTCAGTATCTGATGCCAAACGAACTTGGATTGGTGGTAACTGGAGGTCATCAGGAGGCTCTGCAGATGACTTCCCAAGCGGCATACGAACATCAAAATCGCCTTCCGGGGCGATAATATTAAATGTCAGCATAAAGAAAATCATTAGCTGGAATACAACGTCGATCAT
>DONH01000133.1 GCA_003509235.1 Planctomycetaceae bacterium | reverse complement strand
TCCAGTACCCATCATTTTCAGAAGAATTTGAGATTGCTCAGCGAACAACCGGAACAAGAACAACTGACGCCGAACCAATACTCACGGCATCAGAAATTACTGCTCTTCAAAAAAGTGTCCGGGAGGTTCCCCTCAGTGACCATATGGCACGCTATGCAATCGCGATCGTTCGGCAAACACGCGTCGGTGGTGATGGCGTTCCAGACTTTGTATCTGATCAGCTTGCGTGGGGCGCTGGCCCACGTGCTGTTCAATATCTAATTCTTGGCTGCAAGGCGAGAGCCCTTCTTCAAGGAAGATCACATGTGACCATTGAGGACGTTCAAGCTCTCGCCGCACCAGTACTTCGACACCGAATTGTCGTTGGCTTTGCTGCAGAGAGTGAGGGTGTCACGGCAGACTCAATCATTAAGCAACTTATCGAGACAACCCCCGCACACGAGGATGAACTCACGCGTGACCCCCGCTTCCAAACAATATTTGCCTCCTGAGGTACTCGCTCGTATCGGGCGGCTTGACCTCAGAGCTCAGGCCGTTGTCGAAGGAGTTCTTGCGGGGATGCATAAAAGCCCTTACAAGGGAAACTCCGTGGAGTTTCTTCAACACCGTGAATACACACGAGGAGATGACCTCAGACGCGTCGACTGGAAGGTCTGGGGACGGCAAGACAGGTTCTACGTCAAGGAATACGAGAACGAGACGAACCTACGGCTGTTTCTTCTAGTTGATGGCTCTGCGAGTATGGACTACATTCCGCCTCGTTTTAATCAGGCCCCGGGATTAACAAAGTACGACTATGCAGCCACACTGGCAGCCAGCCTTGCCTGGCTTGGACTTTCCCAAGGCGATGCGGTTGGTGCGTCTGTTTTTGATGAACAGATTCGAACCAATGTTCCACCAAGAACGAATCGCTCGCACCTCAACAGCCTTATTGCAGGCTTTGAAAAACCTCGGCAGCGGCACAACTCCGATTTTCATGCTGTCCTGCGAAATCTTGCAGAGAATTTACCGCGGCGAGGATTAGTGATAATTTTCTCCGACTTATTCGGAGATAGGGATGCTCTCTGCAAAGGACTCCAAGTTCTGAGGCAGAGAGGGCACGATGTTGCTATCTGTCACATACTCGACGACGACGAAATCGACTTTCCTTTCGACGGTCCGACCCGCTTTGAGGGGCTTGAGGCAGGCGGAGAAATCAGTTGCAATCCACGTGCTTTACGAGATGGATATATTGAAGCGATGAAAAAATTTCTTTCAGAAGTGCGAAATCGTTCGGCTGTTTCTCAGTGCGACTATCAACTCGCAAGAACAAGTCAGGCAGTTGATAAAACTCTTGTTAATTTTCTGTCTCGACGCTCCAAAACACGCGGAAGATCATAAGTTCAGATTTTCTCATATTTTGATTCTCCACAGTGAAAAAAAGTCATACCAATGCCAACATTTGACTTCATGACGTTACTGTGGTGGGGGCTGCCGTTTGCGGCAGCGCCCATAATTATCCATCTTATTAATCTACTACGACACCGAGTCGTCCGTTGGCCAGCGATGGAGTTTCTCCTTGCGAGCCAACGGAAGTACCGCACTCGTATTCTTTTAAAGCAGATTCTCCTGCTCCTGCTTCGAATTCTGGCAATTGCAGGCCTTGCTCTATTATTTGCACAACCTCGCTGGGATAAAAAACTCGGTGGTGTACTCGGAGGCAACCGAACAAGGCACGTCGTTCTGCTCGACGACAGCTACTCCATGGGTGAAGTGTTCGGAACTGGTGACTCATCTGACCTACCTGCAACGACTGCGATGACTCGCGGCCGCAAAATGATAGAACGTTTGGTTGAAGAACTTGCAGCAACACCTGGCCAGCAGGATTTTTCTCTTGGCCGCCTTTCTCAACTTCAACGAACAATCCCTGGCGATTCAGATAACACCACCAAGGCGACCACCGATGAGCAGCTTTTTGACATCCATGCGGAGGCAGTTACACCACAAAGCCTTGACTCTGTGCGCACCGACGTTCAAAAAATTCGAACTTCAGCCACTACAACAGAAATTGTTCCAGGACTTCGAAACATTGCACCACTATTTGCCGGAGATGACGGGTCTGGTGTTCTCTGGCTCATAACTGACCTGAGAAGCAACGACTGGCGTGCGTCTGAAGATATTGCTGACGTATTAAAACCACTGGCAGACATGGGAATAGAAATTCACATCGTCGATACAGCGGCAACTGATTCTGACACAGAATTTTTGAAAAACCTGCCAAGATCAAATCTTACTATCGAACGTATTGAAATGATTGGTGGCACGCCTGTTTCCAACGTACTGCTTCCGTGGGAAGTCACTGTTCGCAACTACTCTTCATCACCCTCACAACAAGTGTCTCTTACTATCCGAGAAGACCGGCTTGAACGGCCTGGGATACAAATAGATTCAATCCCAGCGGGTGACATTGCCACCGTTCGATTTGAGTCTCGATTTCAGAACACTGGCAGTCATACGGTTGAAGTTGAATTACCAGTGGACCGCTTGCCACGAGATAATCGCCGGACCGCCGTAGTTGAAGCGGTCGATGAGGCTGAAGTCCTTCTCATTACAACCAGTGGCCGAAAAAATCTTGAGGATGATGCCTTTTATCTCGCAACTGCACTGAACCCAGGCGCAACTGCAGCAACAGGACTTCGGCCACGCATTGAGCAACCTCGTGCCCTTACAACACTCGAACTCGATAATTTTGATTCTATATGGCTTCTTGATGTGCCACCTCTTAACGCAAGGGCAATCAGACCACTGGAAGACTACGCTAGAAACGGCGGTGGTGTCGTTTTCTTTGTCGGCCCAAAGACAGACTATAAATCAATAAATGAATTACTATTTCGTAATGGGCAAGGTATTTTCCCTGTCCCTCTCGCTGGTGCTGTCGATCTTCTGAAGGACCAACAAAACCCAAATGCCCCTGACATCGTTGCTGAAGAACATCCCATCGTCGCTATTCTAAGTGGCCGTCGAAATCCTTTTCTTGATGCTGTTGGTATTGATCGCTATATGGCGGTTGACCGTTCATTTCAAGCTCCAACCGGCACTGGCCTTCGTCGACTTTTATCTCTCAGAAATAAAGCATTTTTTGCCGTTGAGAAGCCATTCGGTGAAGGCATGGGAGTCGCATTCCTTTCGACAGCTGCACCCACCTGGAACAATTGGGCGAGAAACAACCCGAGCTGGGTTGTTGTCATGCTCGAACTTGAAAGGCACCTTGCCAGACTCCAGCGAGAACAAGACGCAGTTCTTGTCGGGCAGCCAATCACGATTAACCTTCAGCAGGGCATTGATCAAGTTGATGTTGATTTTATTTTGCCGCCAGACGAGCGTGTTGTGCAGGAAGTTGCAGCCATTGATCAAAACGGCAATCTTGCAACTGCGATGAAAGACACCTACGAGCCAGGCACGTACAAAGCCCGCTGGCAAACTGTTTCTGGAGCCCGACGAGAACTGGCAACAGCCGTCAACATAAATCCCATCGAAGGCAATCTAGAGCGAGTTTCGCTCTCTGAATTACCTGACGCCTTACCCGGCATCCCGTTTTTATACGACAGCGCTAACGACCTTGAACCTCGTGATGAAAGTCGTGGTGGTACATCTCTGATCCGGCCCGTATTACTCATTTTGTTCATCGTCTTCGTCTGTGAACAAATACTGGGCTATGCCGTGAGCTACCACAGAACAAGCAAGAGAACATAAACCTTTGACTTTTCAGCCTAACGATGACGCATAACATTCCTGACACCATAGCGCACATTTTATTCTGCGTGACAGAGCATGTTGATTACCGTATCTCGAGCGGCCTTCTCGACAGCTTTTCTGAATGGTGGCACATGCCCGCTCTGGTCGCATGTGTAGCAACTGTCACAGCATTCGTATTGTGGGTATATCACCTTGATGCTGCTGAAATACCTCGTTGGAAAGGTGCGCCTCTGGCACTGCTGCGAATCTTTGCGT
>DONH01000192.1:6922-7129 GCA_003509235.1 Planctomycetaceae bacterium | reverse complement strand
CAAATGATTTGTAGGACTCGGCTGCAAAGTAGATTTATAACCATCAACGGCGGTCACCGAACAGACTGTCGAGCACGTGTAAGGCCGTCGGTGATCCGGTCGTACCGGGATTCGCTGTGATTGATCGATTGCCGAGAACGTTGATGTAGATTGTTGTTACATTATTTTGGGGTTGCTCAAATAAACTGCATTATTCTTTGAGTCGAG
>DONH01000192.1:6451-6595 GCA_003509235.1 Planctomycetaceae bacterium | reverse complement strand
CCCGTTTGGACGTATTAACAATAGTAGATAGGATCCAATGAAAAAAATACTCACATCGATGTTGATAGCGTTGGGGCTGATTGGTGATGTAGGTGCGGATACTCCACCCAACGTGGTCTACATCTTGGCAGACGACCTCGGTTA
>DONH01000192.1:5776-6151 GCA_003509235.1 Planctomycetaceae bacterium | reverse complement strand
ATCTTGGCAGACGACCTCGGTTATGGTGATTTGAGCTGTTACGGTCAGACGCATTTTCAGACACCGAACATCGATGCCTTGGCCAAGGAAGGCATGAAATTTACTCAGCACTATTCCGGAAGTACCGTTTGTGCTCCGTCGCGTTGCGCGCTCCTCACTGGTAAACACATCGGTCATGCGGTGGTGCGTGGTAATTCCGAACTGATGCCGGAAGGGCAGCAGCCGATGCCGGCCGATACCGTCACCATGGCGCACATGTTCCGTAAAGCAGGCTACACAACGGGCCTGTTTGGTAAGTGGGGCCTCGGTGCGCCGGGCAGTGTCAGTGAGCCACTCAAGATGGGGTTCGATCGCTTTTATGGCTACAACTGCCAG
>DONH01000192.1:0-5482 GCA_003509235.1 Planctomycetaceae bacterium | reverse complement strand
CGCTTTTATGGCTACAACTGCCAGCGGCAAGCGCACCATTATTATCCCTACTTTCTTTGGAACGATAACCATCGCGAGATGCTGTGGGGGAACTTCGGCACGGAGACACAGGAGTATGCCCCTGACCTGATTCAGGATCAGGCGATTAAGTTTATCGAAGCCAACAAAGACCAGCCCTTTTTCTGTTTATACGCTCTGGTGCAGCCGCACGCCGAAATGTTTGCACCGGAAGAAAAGATGGCGAAGTACCGCGGCAAATTCCTGCCGGAACGTTCTTATGAAGGAACCGACTCAGGTCCGAATTATCGTAAGTTTGCCTATGGGTCACAGCCCGAGGCGCACGCCGCTTTTGCTGCCATGGTCGAGGTGATTGACGACGACGTTGGTGAACTCGTCGCTACGCTCAAAGAGTTGGGGATTACCAACAATACGCTTATTATTTTCACTTCCGACAATGGACCTCATCAAGAGGGCGGGCACGATCCTGCCTACTTCAACTCCAATGGTTCCCAGCGAGGGTTCAAACGCGACCTCTACGAAGGTGGAATTCATGTGCCAATGATCGCAACGTGGCCTGGGCATGTTCCAGCCGGAACACAAACTGACCATCTTTCAGCGTTCTGGGATGTCTTGCCAACGGTTGCTGAGTTAGCCGGTCAGCCGGTGCCCGAAACCATTGATGGCGTTTCGTTCGTGCGGACACTACTCGGTAAGCAGGGGCAGGAAGAGCACGACTATCTCTATTGGGAATTTCACGAAAAGAAAGGGCGTGTTGCAATGAGGGAGGGCAATTGGAAAGCAGTTCGTTACAACGTTGCGGTCAACCCAGACTCACCTCTGGAACTCTTCGACCTTTCAGCAGACCCAGGCGAAACGGTAAATGTTGCTGACCAGCATCCAGATGTTGTGGCAAAAATGAATGCACAGATTAGAAGTGCGCGGACAGCTTCAAAGTCCCCGGACTTCAATTTTCCTCTTGTTCGCAAAAAGGCACACGGTGGGAACGCCCACCAAACAAAGAAATAGTATTTCGGGGATCTAAAGTGCATCGAATTAAAACTCACATCAATTAAAAACAACCCATTAACGTATTTAGCGTTCAGATTTGCTGTCGGTTTGATCGTCATCTTTATAGGGGGCTAATTAGCTCGTGGATCAAGCGGTCTTTTTGGGTTTTAGTGCTTCGGCTGAAACCGCTTTGCGAAAGAAGTTTTGATGAGCCGTCTTCTGGTCGCTGTTTATTCATCACGGTTTTTTGAGGCCAAAAAATCTGTTCGTTGGTCTGTCGGCGCATTTCAGCTATTCTTCAGCATCCGAGGGTGCTGGCGTACCCGTAAGCGGCTTTAAACAATGATCTTGCTCATATCTAGAGGATTGTCGTGTCGAGTATCTGTTTGCTAGAAGATCCCGTGCCGCCGGCAGCTACTGACGACGATGAAATCCTTAGTAAGGCCACACCGAAACAATATCCAAGAAGAGCCGAAGTGCTCGCTGCGATTCCTGCAGAGTGCTTCGATCATAATCTGTTCAAGTCTTTTTTCTACTTGTTCGCTTCTTTGACGATGACAATTGGCAGTGGAGTGCTTGCGTATTCTTTCATTCCGCTCACTTTGGCTTGGTTGCCTGCGTGGATTTGTTATGCCATAGTGGCGGGAACAGTTGGCACGGGCTGCTGGGTTATTGCGCATGAATGTGGCCATCGAGCATTTTCGAAACACAATTTGCTGCAGGACACAATCGGATATTGCTTGCACAGCATTTTGCTGGTTCCATATTTTGCTTGGCAGCGTAGCCATTCGATACACCATGCCCGCACGAATAATCTCGATAGCGGTGAGACACATGTGCCTAGGCGTGACACATCACCAAGCGGTGTTGCACGACTATGGTGGCAGGAGACAATCGGCGAGGAAGCTTTTGCAATTGTTTTAATCACTGGTAATTTGTTGATCGGGTGGCCTTTGTACTTGTTGACCGGTGCTACGGGTGGTCCAACGAGAGGCACCACGAATCACTTCTGGCCGACTTGGCCATTCTCTGCGGCACTCTTTCCCGGAGGATGGACTCGCAAAGTCTGGCTGTCCGATGTCGGCGTTCTTGCCATGCTCGGCCTGCTTGGCTGGTGGACGTATTCCTCAGGCTTTCTTCCGGTGCTTGCTCTCTACATTGGCCCCTACTTGGTGGTGAACTTCTGGTTGGTTTTGTACACCTGGCTTCAGCACACTGACGTTGATGTTCCACACTTCGACGATGATGAGTGGACGTGGGTAAAAGGAGCCTTTATGACGGTTGATCGGCCATACGGCTCTATTCTTAATTTTATGCATCATCACATTGGCAGTACGCACGTGGCACATCATATGGATTCTCGAATTCCACACTACAATGCGGTCAAGGCAACGAACGCTTTGAGGGACCGCTTTCCTGATCTCTATCGTTTTGATCCGACACCGATCCCGAAAGTACTTTGGCGAGTGGCGACGCGGTGCCACGTCGTGTCGAAGGGTGACGAGGGTTGGACATATACCGGATAAATTCTGGCTGGTCGTCGAAACGCTTTTATAGGGCTATGCACCGGGTAACTCCGCAACTCTTAGGCTTTCATGCTTTTCATGGGGCCAACATCCCAGTGATCGTTCTTTGGCGAAGGATTGTTAGACCGTTTGATTTGCTTTGAATTGGTTGGCAACCTTCATGCGTGATTAATTGGGTTGCTATCGATTAGGCTGAGGATATGAAACGGCATGTGGCACTAATCATCGAGACGTCGAGTGCTTACGGGCGTGATCTCCTTGCGGGGGTTGTGCGGTATATGCGAATGCACGATCGCTGGTCAGTGTTTTTAGAGCAGCGAGACCTCTTCAAATAACCACCGTCATGGTTGAACAGTTGGCAGGGTGACGGAATTATCTCCCGTGCAACGACGCCTCGATTGCTTGATGCCATATCAGACACTGGCGTGCCGTTTGTTGAGTTGACAGATCGAAAAGGTGATGTTGAGTTCTCTCAAATTCATTCTGATGACGCAGCAGTTGGACGCATGGGTGGGGAGTATCTGCTGGAGCGAGGTTTCGAGCGTTTTGGTTTCTGTGGATACAATGGAGAGGCGTGGTCAAAGCGTCGCGAAGATACATTCGTCAGGACGGTTGATGAAAAATCATCAGGTGAGTGTTCGCCATATAATTCTGCTTGGCAAGGTCGAGCGGCACGAAACTGAGAAGACGAGCAGCAGTGCATCGCGGATTGGTTGCGTTCATTGACGCCACCTTTTGCGGTTATGGCATGCAATGATATTCGTGGGCAACAGGTGATTGATGCTTGCTCTGAACTTGATATGGCTGTTCCCGAGCAGGTTGTAGTCATGGGAGTCGACAATGACGAACTGCTTTGCCGCATGTGTTCACCGCCGTTGACGAGTGTGATCCCTAACGCCCAGGGTGTTGGTTTCCGCGCGGCAGAAGTGTTGGCGAGGCTGATGGACGGGAAGTTGCCTCCATCCGAAGTTCAGTTGATTGAGCCGCTTGGTGTGGCGACGCGCCAGTCGACCGACGTGGTAACGATCGATGATCGCGATACTGCAGCAGCGTTACGGTACATTCGTGAACACGCATGCCGTGGACTGACAGTCGATGAGGTGGTTCGTAATAATTCAGTTTCTCGTAGTACTCTTGAGCGACAGGTGAGAAAATATCTTGGACGTACGCCACAAGCAGAGATTCGATCTGTTCAGGTCAAGCGTGCACGAGAGTTGTTGATTTCTACAGACCTTTCCGCCGAACAAATTGCCACACTATGCGGATTTGAGCATCCGGAGTACTTGCATGTTGTTTTTAAGCGAGTGACAGGCATGACGATCGGAACATTCCGTAAGCAAGCCAAGCCGTAGCAGGCTTTGGCGAGAAGTCTTGTGTGGGTGCTTTCGGTGTTTTGATGGACCGAATTGCTATCAAAGGAATGTGATAATATAGCTCAGTTGTGCGACGACCTGTCTCATTGATGACAGGTCTGAACTATGGATCATGGTTCTTGTTGCAATTTCATTGTTCTTTGTCAGGTTTTTTAGACGAGTGGCAGTTCGTTGACAGATTTATCCCATCCAGCCTCGTTGCCCGCAGCCGAGCAGTTCATAGAGTTGTGTCAGCGTGTAGAGGCTGAATTTCAATCTCGATGTGGTTACGTGCCATCGGTCGTTGCCGCGGCTCCTGGCCGCGTGAATCTGATTGGTGAGCATGTCGACTATAACCATGGCTTTGTTCTTCCTATGGCAATCGAACGCTACGTGATTATCGCGGCAGCTCCATCTTCTAATCCATCGCAAGAGCATGCAACTTTTTATAGTAGCGACATGCAGGAAAGCATTGATGTTCCGATCAGCGCATCATCCGGGCCAACGTGCTCCGGGTGGGGACGTTACTTTGAGGGTGTTATTGCCGGTTTCGTGTCAGGGGGATGCAACGTCCCACCATTCGATGCGGTAATTGGTTCAAGCGTTCCACGTGGTGGTGGGCTTTCTAGCAGTGCAGCCTTGGAGGTGGCAACGGCGACGATGCTTGAGGGCATCACGGGGCAACAGTTGGAGCCATTGGAAAAGGCGATGCTTTGTCAACGTGCTGAGCATAAATTTGCTGGCATGCCTTGTGGAATCATGGACCAGTTTTCCAGCGTGTTCGGCATGCCCAACGAACTGATGTTACTAGATTGTATCAGTCAGGAAATACAAGCTGTTCCGTTTCGTGACGAAAACGTCTCGGTGCTTATCACCAACAGCAACGTTAAGCATGAGTTGGCAGGCGGTGCGTACGCAGAACGAAGACGTCAGTGTGAGTCGGCATTAGCAGAATTGGGTTTGCTGTCTTGGCGAGACGTGACGTTGGCTGACCTTGATTCGGCACGCAGCCGGCTGACCAACGACGAGTTGGCATGCGGACGGCATGTCGTAACCGAAATTGGGAGGACTTTGGATGCAGCGAAAGCTTTTGCGAACGGTCAGTGGGCGTTAGTCGGTGAGTTGATGTACTCCAGTCACGAGTCGTTACAGAAAGACTTCCGAGTCAGTTGTGCTGAGCTCGATACATTGGTTCGAATCGCTCGTGAGATAGGTTCAGAGGACGGTGTCTATGGTTCACGAATGACGGGCGGTGGTTTCGGTGGCTGTAGCGTCACATTAGTGCGTTCGGGCCTTGCAAAGGCGGTACGCGAAAGAATTTTGATGCAGTACGAAAATGAAACCGGTGTCCAAGGGAGTTCCTTCACAAGCCGCCCGGCGATCGGTGCTCATCTGGTCAAAAGAAATGCTCATGACAACTGAATATTCACATAATCGATTTTACTCACGAACCGAAAACCGTGTGTTGGGCTTTCCGCATCGTGACGTGGCTTCTGAGCAATTTGCTGTTCGGCTACAAAACGTGCCGGATACCCACGGTCTTGGATCGGAGTGGGGTCAATGAAAGTGCTGGTAACAGGCGGCGCGGGTTACATC